>NZ_JBJGZY010000013.1:0-103798 GCF_054050755.1 Modestobacter sp. SYSU DS0511 | reverse complement strand
CCCCCCCCCGCCCCCCAACACCGAAAACCCCCCCGCCCGCCCCCCCCCCCCCCCCCCCCCCCCCCCCCCCCCCCCCCCCCCCCCCCCCCCCCCCCCCCCCCCCCCCCCCCCCCCCCGGCCGGTGAGCTGCTCGTAGGCCTTCACGTAGCGGTCGCGGGTGGCGGCGACGACGTCGGCCGGCAGCTCCGGCGGCGGGGACACCCGGTCCCAGCCCGAGGTCGTCAGCCAGTCGCGGACGAACTGCTTGTCGAAGGAGGGCTGCGCCGCCCCCGGCGACCAGGTCATCGCCGGCCAGAAGCGTGACGAGTCGGGCGTGAACACCTCGTCGCCCAGCACCAGCGGACCACCACCAGGCGCCGTGCCGAACTCGAACTTGGTGTCGGCCAGCACGATCCCCGCGGCGTGCGCGATCTCCGCGCCCCGCCGGTAGAGAGCCAGGGTGAGCGCACGCAGCGCCTCGGCCCGCTCGGCACCGACGGCGTCGACCACCTGGGCGAACCCGATCGCCTCGTCGTGCTGCCCCTGCTCCGCCTTCGTCGACGGGGTGAACACCGGCTCCGGCAGCTGCGAGCCCTCGACCAGCCCGGCCGGCAGCGGGACGTCGACGATCGCGCCGGTGCGCTGGTACTCGACCGTGCCCGAGCCGGAGAGGTAGCCGCGGGCCACGCACTCCACCGGCAGCATCTCCAGCCGGCGCACCAGCATCGCCCGCCCGGCCACCTCGGCCGGGACGTCGGTGGCCGAGACCAGGTGGTGTTCCGCACCGTGCTCGGCCAGCACCGGGGCCAGCTGCTCGAACCACCACACCGACAGCTGGGTGAGCACCCGGCCCTTGTCCGGGATCGGGGTGGGCAGCACGTGGTCGTAGGCGGAGATCCGGTCACTGGCGACCAGCAGCAGCCGGTCGTCGCCGACCGCGTAAACCTCGCGCACCTTGCCCCGCGCGACCAGCGGCAGGTCCAGGCTCACGACGGCTCCCGCTCGCTGCCGCGGCTCGCTCCGCTCACGACAGCGCCGCCAGCCGGTCGAACAGCGGGCCGAGGTTCTGCACGTACCGCTCCGGCCGGCAGATCTCGTCCAGCCGCGCCTCGTCCAGCGTCACGCCGTCGGTCTCGGCCCGGGCGCGCAGCGTCGTCCGGAACGGCGTGCCGGTGTTCCAGGTCTCCATCGCCGCCGACTGCACCAGCGCGTACGCCGCCTCGCGGGACAGGCCGCCCTCGACCAGCTCCAGCAGCACCGACGAGGTGTAGATCAGCCCGCCGGTGGACTCCAGGTTGTCGCGCATCCGCTGGACGTCGACGACCAGGTTCTCCACCAGGCCCGCGGTCAGGTTCAGCAGGTAGTCGGTGGTGATCGCAGCGTCGGGCAGGAACACCCGCTCGGTGGAGGAGTGCGAGATGTCCCGCTCGTGCCACAGCGGGATGCCCTCCATCACCGGCACGATCGCCGCGCGCACCACCCGGGCCAGCCCGGCGATCCGCTCGGAGCGGATCGGGTTCTTCTTGTGCGGCATCGCCGAGGAGCCCTTCTGGCCCGACCCGAACGCCTCGGACAGCTCCCGCACCTCGGTGCGCTGCCCGTGCCGCACCTCCAGCGCGATCGCCTCGCAGACGGTGGCGATGATACCCAGCGCGGAGACCCACTCGCTGATCCCGTCGCGCAGCACCACCTGGGTGGAGGCATCCGCGGCGCGCAGCTGCAGCGCCTCGGCCACGGCCACCTCGACCGACGGGTCGATGAGGGAGTACGTGCCGACGGCGCCGGAGATGGCGACCACGCCGACGGCCTCGCGGGCGCGGCGCAGCCGGTCACGCGAACGGGCCATCGCGAAGGCGAGGTCGGCGACCCGGTGGCCCCAGACGACGGGCTCGGCGTGCACGCCGTGCGTGCGCCCGACCTTGATGGTGTCCCGGTGCGCCAGGCCGTGGTCGCGCAGCGCCGCCACCAGCCGGTCGGCCTTGGCCAGCAGCACGTCGGTGGCGTCGGTGAGCTGCACCGCCAGCGCGGTGTCCAGCAGGTCCGACGACGTCATGCCGTGGTGCACGTAGGCCGCGGCCGAGCGCGGCTCGGTGTTGTCGGCCCAGGCGGTGAGGAAGGCGATGACGTCGTGCTGCGTCGTCTCCTCGATCTCCGCGACCCGGGCGGCGGTCGGCGGCGGCGCGTTGCGCACGGGCTCGACGACGTCGGCGGGCACCCGGCCGGCCGCCGCGTGCGCCTCGAGCACGAGCGTCTCCACCCGACACCAGAGGGCGTACTTGTGCTCGTCACTCCAGACCCGCCCCATCTCGGGCAGGGTGTAGCGGTCGATCATGCGGGTACCGCCCGGAACTGGTCAGCAGGTCGTGGCACGGTGACATCCTCCCGCACCGGCCTGCCGGCCCGCGCATCCCCTCGGAGGAACCATGCTGAAGCGGGCCGCCCGCGCGGTCTCCCGCGCGCGGGAACACCTCCGGGCCGCCGCCGAGCGCGACCCCTACGCCTGGCCCGACGGGACGGTGCTGGTGCTCGACGACGGCACCCGCGCCGTCGTCGACCACGTCGAGGGTCACCCGGCGCCCGAGCCGGACGGCGCCGTGGGCACCCGGCCCGCCGGCCACCCGAACCGGCGGCCGGACCAGGACGGCGCCGCCGGGAGCGACCCCGGCCCCGCGGGCAGCCCGCACCCCGCCGCCCCCGACGTCGACGTGCCCGGCGGCGTCAGCGGACCACCCCGCCCCGGCGGTCCGCCGCCCGCTGCCGGCCGCGACCGCAGCCGGGGCAGCTTGCTCGCCCCCGAGGCGCCGGTCGCCGCCGACCGCGAGGTGCCCAACGGGCTGCGCATCGCCGCCGCCTGGTCGTGGCGGGCGATCGTCGTGGTCGCGGCCGGCTACCTGGTGCTGCGCGCGGCCGGCTACGTCGCCGTCGTCCTGGTGCCGGTGTTCGTGGCGCTGCTGCTGGCGGCGCTGCTGCAGCCCGGCGCGGCGGCCCTGCGCCGCCGCGGCTGGCCGTCGTCCCTGGCGTCGCTGACGATGCTGGTGGTCGGCCTGGGCGTGGTCGCCGGGATCATCACGCTGGTCGTCGAGGAGTTCGTCGCCGGGTACGCCGACCTCGCCGAGCAGGTGGGCCAGGGAATCGAGCAGGTGCGCGACTTCGCCGTCGACACCTTCCCGATCTCCCAGTCGCAGATCAACGACGCGCTCGACAGCGCCCAGGAGGCGCTCGTCGCCAACCGGGACGTGCTCACCACCGGGGCGCTCACCACCGCGGCGACGGTCGGCGAGGTGCTCACCGGCATCCTGCTGACCCTGTTCACCCTGTTCTTCTTCCTGCTCGACGGCCGGCAGATCTGGCTGTGGCTGGTCGGCCTGACGCCCACCAACTCGCAGGCCTACCTGGACGAGGCCGCCCGCCGGTCCTGGCGGACGCTGATCTCCTACGTGCGGGCCACGGTGGCCGTGGCCGCCTTCGACGCGGTGTTCATCGGCATCGGCCTGCTGGTCATGGGGGCGCCGCTGGTGGTGCCGCTGGCCGCGCTCGTCTTCCTCGGCGCGTTCGTCCCGATCATCGGGTCGTTCCTCGCCGGAACCGTCTCGGTGCTGGTCACGCTGGTGGCGCTCGGCCCCATCCAGGCGCTGGTGACCCTCGGCATCATCGTCGTGGTGATGCAGCTGGAGGGGCACGTGCTGCAGCCGCTGCTGCTGGGCCGGGCGGTCTCGGTGCACCCGCTGGCGGTGGTGCTGGGCATCGCGGCCGGTCTCCTCGTCGGCGGCATCTTCGGCGCGCTGATCGCCGTGCCGGTGATCGCCTGCGGCAACGTGGCCGGCACCTACCTGTCCCGCCGGCACGAGGGGCCCCGACCGCCGCAGCCGGACACCCGCCGCGCCCGCCGGCTGGTCCGCGCCGAGTGAGCCGCGCACTGATCCCTTCCCCCGGGCACGCCGGGGTGATCTGGTGTCCCCCGTCCGGCACGCGCGCCGCCACGAACGAAGGGCCCCGATGAGCCGCCAGGTCCAGGTGACGTTCGACGCGTCCGACCCGCGGGCGCTGTCGTCCTTCTGGCGCGAGGTGCTGGGCTACGTCCACCCGGCTCCGCCCGGGGTCGACCTGCCCGAGGGCGCCGACCCGCTGGCCGCCTGGGACGACGTCCTCGCCCGACTCGGCGTCCCGGCGGAGCAGCGCAATGCGCGGTCGGCCATCGAGGACCCGGAGGGGCAGGGCCCACGGCTGTTCTTCCAGCAGGTACCGGAGCGCAAGACCGTCAAGAACCGGGTCCACCTGGACGTCCGTGCGGCTCCCGGGCTGCAGGGAGCGGCGCGGATGGCGGCGCTGGAGGCCGAGTGCGCCCGGCTGGTCACCCTCGGCGCGACGCGGCTGCGTCGCGTCGAGCCCGAACCCCCGATGGAGGCCGGCTTCATCGTGCTGGCCGACCCCGAGGGCAACGAGTTCTGCCTGGACTGAAGAGGACCTGCCTAGCGGATGCGGCCCTCCACGGCGGCCAGGGCGATGTCGGTGCGCCAGTGCGCGCCGGCCAGCCGGACGCCGGCCACCCGCTCGTAGGCGGTCTGCCGGGCGGCGGCCAGGTCCTCGCCGACGGCGGTGACCGCGAGCACCCGGCCCCCGGCCGAGCGGACGGCGCCGTCGGGCCCGGCGACGGTGCCGGCGTGCAGCACGCCCTCGCCGTCGGCCCCGGTGATGGGGTCGCCGGTGCGCGGCCGCTCCGGGTAGCCCGACGCCGCGACGACGACGGTGACCGCGGCGCCCTCGCGCCAGCGCAGCGGCGGGTGGTCGGCCAGCGTGCCGGTGGCCGCGGCGTGCAGCAGCCCGGCGAGCGGGGTCTCCAGCAGCGGCAGCACGACCTGGGTCTCGGGGTCGCCGAAGCGGGCGTTGAACTCGACCACCCGCACGCCGGCCGAGGTCAGCGCCAGCCCGGCGTAGAGCAGCCCGCTGAACGGCTCACCGCGACGGCGCAACTCGTCGACGGTGGGCTGCAGCACGGTCCGCAGCACCTCGTCGACCAGCCCGGCCGGCGCCCAGGGCAGCGGCGCGTAGGCGCCCATCCCGCCGGTGTTGGGCCCGCCGTCGCCGTCGTCGCGGCGCTTGTGGTCCTGCGCCGGCAGCAGCGGCACCACCGTGGTGCCGTCGGTGACGGCGAACAGCGACACCTCGGGGCCGTCCAGGTACTCCTCGACCAGCACGGCACCCCCGGCGTCGAGCACCGCACGACCGTGGGCCAGGGCGGCGTCCCGGTCGGGGGTGACCAGCACGCCCTTGCCGGCCGCCAGGCCGTCGTCCTTCACCACGTACGGCGTCGCGCCGGCAGCGGCGACCTCGGCCAACGCAGTCTCCAGTTCCGCGACGCCACCCACCGGCCACGACCGGGCGGTGGGCACGCCGGCGGCGGCCATCACGTGCTTGGCGAACGCCTTGGACGCCTCGATCTGCGCGGCCTGCGCCGACGGTCCGAAGCAGGCGATGCCCGCCTCGCGCACGGCGTCGGCCGCGCCGGCCACCAGCGGCACCTCCGGGCCGACGACGACCAGCTCGGCACCCCACTGCCGGGCCAGCGCCGCGACCGCGACCGGGTCGGCGACGTCGACCGGCAGCGGCTCGGCGATCACCGCGGTGCCGGCGTTGCCCGGCGCGCAGGCCAGCGCCGTGACGGCGGGGTCGGACTGCAGAGCCACGCACAGGGCGTGCTCCCGGGCACCGGAGCCGATCACGAGCACGCGCACCCGACGAACCTACCCACCTCCGCCCCGAGGGCGGGAATGGCCATCCCTGCCCTCGGGCCGGGTGCGTGCCGACCGGTGCAGCGCCCGCAGTCGGGCGGTCTCCGCGGCCCGGGCCCGGGCATCCGAGCGCAGCTCCTGGCGGTGGGCCTCGGCCTGCAGCTTCCGCCAGCCGAGGAGCCGGCCCGGGTCGAGCCCACCGTCGTCGATCGCGGCCGCGACCGCGCACCCCGGCTCGGTGCGGTGCGCGCAGTTCCGGAAGCGGCAGCCGGCGGCGAGCGCGACGACGTCGGCGTAGGCCTCGTCCAGCCCGGCGTCGCCGGCCAGGGCGAGCTCGCGCATGCCGGGGGTGTCGACGAGCAGCGCGCCACCCGGCAGCCGGTGCAACTGGCGGGCGGTGGTGGTGTGCCGGCCGCGGCCGTCCCCGCGGATCTCGGCCGTGGCGGCGACCGGCCGGCCGGCCAGCGCGTTGGCGAGGCTGGACTTGCCGACGCCGGAGGGGCCGACCAGTGCCGCCGTGCACCCCGGGGTGAGCAGCCCGCCCACCGCCTCGAGCCCGGCTCCGGTGACCGCGGAGACCGGCAGCACGGTCACGCCGATCGCGTCCTCGGCCACCTGGGCGACGGCCGCCGGCACGTCCGGGCAGAGATCGGCCTTGGTGAGGACGACGGCCGGGGTCGCACCGCTGCCCCACGCCAGGGCCAGGTACCGCTCGATCCGCCGCAGCCGCGCAGCGCCGGCCAGCGAGTCGACGACCAGCACCAGGTCGACGTGGCGGCCACCACCTGCGGGGCGGAGCCCCGGCCGGCGGCGGTGCGCACGAACGCCGTCCGCCGCGGGAGCAGCGCCACCGCCAGCTCGCCGCGCACCGCGACCCAGTCGCCGACCGCGGGTGCGTCGGCACCGCGGAGGGCGGCGCCCGCCCGCACCCGCTGCTCGCCGTCCGCGGTGAGCACGGTGAGCCGTCCGCGGTCCACCCGCGCCACCCGGCCGGCGCGGCAGCCCGCCGGCACCGGCGGATCGGTCGTGCCCGACACACTAGGGACTGAGAGTTCACTCACAGGGGTGATGCTGACCTGCAGCTCGGGGGCTTGTCCTCCGATTTGTCCCCATGGGGTCGGCGCACGTTCACCCGCCGGACGGCGGGCTGGGCTTCCCTGGGGTCATGTCCGAGACCGGCCTGCGGGCCGCTCCCTCGTCCCGACGGATCGCCTCCCCCGTGGTGATCGGCCACCGCGGTGCGCCCAGCTACCGCCCCGAGCACACCGCGGCCAGCTACGAGCTCGCCATCGACCTGGGCGCTGACCGGGTCGAGCCCGACCTCGTCGTCTCCCGCGACGGCGTCCTCATCGCCCGGCACGACGCCGAGCTCTCCCGCTCCACCGACGTCGCCGACCGCCCGGAGTTCGCCGGCCGGCGGCGCACCGCGGACGTCGACGGCGAGGAGCAGACCGGCTGGTTCGTGCAGGATTTCACCCTGCCCGAGCTGCGCAGCCTGCGGGCGGTCGAGCGGCTGCCCGCGGTGCGGCCGCTGAACACCGCCTACGACGGCCGCTTCGGCGTGCTCACCCTGGCCGACGTCGTGGAGTTGGTCCGGCGCCGGTCGACGCCCGACCGGCAGATCCAGGTCCAGGCCGAGCTGAAGCACCCCGCGTGGTTCGCCGCCCAGGGGCTGCCGATGACCGAGCTGCTCGCCGCCGAGCTGCGCCGCCTGGACGCCGCGCGCCCGGACGGCCCGGTGGTCGTGATGGCGTTCGAGTCGGCGGCGCTGCGCGAGCTGCGGGCCGACCTCGGCAGCGGCGGCCCGGTCCTGGTGCAGCTGGTCGACGAGGAGGGCGTGCAGGACGCCATGGTCACGCCCTCCGGCCTGCGCGAGATCTCCACCTACGCGCAGGGGATCGCCCCGCACAAGGGCCGGATCCTGCTGCACGGCGCCGACGGCTCGCTCAACGGCGTGTCCGACCTGGTCAGCCAGGCGCACCGGGCCGGCCTGACCGTCACGCCGTGGACGCTGCGGCCGGAGAACCTCTTCCTCCCCCGGCACCTGCGCTCCGGCAGCGACCCGCACGGCCTGGGCGACGCGCAGACCGAGGCCCGGTTGCTGTTCGCCCTGGGCTGCGACGGCGTGATCAGCGACGCCCCGGAGACCGCGTTCCGGGCCCGCGCCGAGCTGACCGCCGAGGCCCTGGCCCCCGTCCGCCCCCGTCGCTGAGCACTCGGTCGGCCTACCGGCCTCCCCCGCGACCGCAGGGCACTCGGTCGGCCTACCGGCCTCCACCGCGACCAGGAGCCGTCCCCCAGCTCCGTTGAGCCGTTTCCCGGGATCGGTCGCCGCGGTGAGGTCCGGCAGGACCTCAGATCAGGTCGTGGATGACCACGTTCTGGTCCCGGCCCGGGCCGACGCCGATGACGCTGATCCGCGCCCCGGAGAGCTCCTCCAGCCGACGCACGTAGGCCTGCGCGTTGGCCGGCAGCTCGTCGAAGGTGCGGCAGGCGGTGATGTCCTCGAACCAGCCGGGCATCTCCTCGTAGATCGGCTTGGCGTGGTGGAAGTCGGTCTGCGTCATCGGCATCTCGTCGTGCCGGACGCCGTCGACGTCGTAGGCGACGCAGATCGGCACCGTCTCCAGCCCGGAGAGGACGTCGAGCTTGGTGAGGAAGTAGTCGGTGATCCCGTTGACCCGGCTGGCGTATCGGGCGACGACGGCGTCGAACCAGCCGCAGCGCCGGTCGCGGCCGGTGGTCACGCCGACCTCGCCGCCGTGCTTGCGCAGGTACTCGCCCCACTGGTCGTGCAGCTCGGTGGGGAACGGACCGGAGCCCACGCGGGTCGTGTACGCCTTGAGGATGCCCACCACGCGCTCGATCCGGGTGGGGCCGACGCCGGCGCCCACGGCCGCGCCGCCGGCGGTCGGGTTGGACGAGGTGACGAACGGATAGGTGCCGTGGTCGACGTCGAGCAGGGTGCCCTGCGAGCCCTCCAGCAGCACCCACTCGCCGGCGTCCAGGGCCCGGCCCAGCAGCAGGCGGGTGTCGGCGATGCGGTGCTTGAGCTGCTCGGCGTAGCCGGCGTACTCCTCGACCACCTCGTCGACGTCGATCGCCTTGCGGTTGTAGACCTTGACCAGGACCTGGTTCTTCTCCATCAGCGTGCCCTCGAGCTTCTGCCGGAGGATGGAGAGGTCGAGCAGGTCGGCGACGCGGATGCCGTTCCGGGCCACCTTGTCGCCGTAGGCCGGGCCGATGCCGCGGCCGGTCGTGCCGATCCGGCGCTTGCCCAGGAAGCGCTCGGTGACCCGGTCCAGCGCTCGGTGGTGCGGCATGATCAGGTGCGCGTCGGCGGAGATCACCAGACGCGAGGTGTCGACGCCGCGCTCCTCCAGGCCGGCGAGCTCGCCGATGAGCACCTCGGGGTCGATGACCACGCCGTTGCCGATGACCGGCGTGCAGCCCGGGGTGAGGATGCCTGACGGGATCAGGTGGAGCGCGTACTTCTCGCCGTCCGGGGTGATCACGGTGTGCCCGGCGTTGTTGCCGCCCTGGTAGCGGACGACGTAGGGGACGCGCCCGCCCAGCAGGTCCGTCGCCTTTCCCTTGCCCTCGTCGCCCCACTGGGCGCCGATCAGCACGACTGCGGGCATCGGGTCGGTCTCCTCGTCACGTCGACACCGGCAGGAACCGGTTGGCCAGGTGGCAGGGTATCGGCATGCCCGTCACCCAGCTCGACCTGCGCGGTCTGGCGGCCGAGCAGCCACCGTCCCGTCGGCACGTCGCCTCGGTCGTCGACGAGGCCGAGGAGGTGCGCGTGCTGGGGCCGGTCCCCGCGCTCGCGTCGGTGCTGGCCCGGCTGTGGCGGAAGGACCGGTTGCCCGCGGTCCCGGTGGCCTGGGAACCGGCCGACGACGCCGCGTCCCGGGGGCTGGCCCGTGCGCTGGGGGTCGGCTCCGGCGCCGAGCGGGAACTGCCCCTGGTGCGCGACGACCACGGGGGCGTGCTGCTGTGGCACGGCCGCGTCACCGCCTTCGGTGCGCCGCGCCGCGCCCTGGCCCGGCGGCTGGGCGCGCAGGCGTACCACGACGACCAGCGGGTGGCCGACGGGCCGATCACCCGGATCGACGTCCGGCCGGACTGGACGGCGTTGGACCGGATCTCCGTCGCCGTGGTCACGGTGCCGCTCCGCCCGGTGCGCCGCACCACCGGACGGGCCCTGCAGGTGGCCAGCGCGCCGGCACAGGTGACCCGCGACGGTGTGCCCGTCGAGCGCCAGGTCACGAAGTGGACCTGGTACGGCGACGACCGGGTCCGCTGGCTGCTGCGCCCCTGACGGGAGACCCCCGCTGCCGCGCCACCCGTCAGGGTGGGATCCCTGCAGCGGGGCCGGGACGGTGGTGGACACTGGGGGCACCGCCCCGCCCGAGGAGGTCGTGCTGCCGTCGTCCCGTCGCCCGACCGGTCCCTGCCGGTGACCCCGGACCGTCCGCTGGCGTTCGGCCCACCCGTCGAGGTGGTGCCCCGCTCGCGCGGCCGCCGGATGTTCGACCGCCTCCTCGCTCGCCCGGGCGTCAGCGCGCTGGTCGGCGTCGCCCTGCTGACCCTGTTCTTCGGGATCCAGTCCCCGGCACTGCTCTCCTCCGGCGGCCTGGCCTCCGTGCTCGAGATCGCAGCTCCGCTGGGGATCGGCGGCGTGGCGGTCGCCCTGCTGCTGGTGGCGGGGCAGTTCGACCTGTCGATCGGCGTCGTCGCAGTGGGCAGCAGCCTGCTGGCCGCCCTGCTGGTCACCGAGCTGGGGCTGGGCGTCTGGCCCGCCCTGCTGCTGTCCCTGGTCGCCGCCCTGCTGGTGGGAGCGGTCAACGGGCTGCTCGTGGTGAGCACCGGGTTGCCGAGCTTCCTGGTCACCCTGGCGACGTTCCTCATCCTGTCCGGCGCTGCGCAGGCGGTCGCCGCTGCCGTCGCCGACGCCCCCCGGGTCGGCGGCCTGCGCGGGGCCTCCGGGTGGGACTCCGCGCACGCGGTGTTCGGCTCGACCGCGCAGGTCGGGGACGGACGGTTCCCGGTCTCGGTGCTCTGGTGGCTGGCCGCAACCGCCGTCACCACCTGGCTGCTGTGGCGCACCCGGTTCGGCAACGCCGTCTTCGCCAGCGGCGGGGCGCCCCGGCCGGCCCGTGAGCTGGGGGTGCCCGTCGGGCGCACCACCGTGCTGCTGTTCCTGGGCACGGCCGCGGCCGGCTGGCTGATCGGCACCCTCGGGCTGGTGCGGTTGGGGGCGGTGCAGGTGACCCCCGCGCTCGGTGCGGAGATCGAGTTCATCGTCGTCGCGGTGATCGGGGGCTGCCTGCTCACCGGCGGGTACGGCTCGACCGTCGGCGCCTCGCTGGGCGCGCTCCTCTACGCCGTCGCCCGCGAGGGCATCGGCCTCTCCGCCTGGGACCCGCGGTTGTTCGAGGCCTTCCTCGGGGTGCTGCTGCTGGTGGCCCTGCTGGTCAACGGCGTGGTGCGGCGGCGGCTGCGGGCGGTGCCGCGGTCGTGAGCAGCGCATGGGAGGGGCCACCGGTGCCCGACGACCGGCCGGCCGTCGACGGCGCGGCGCCGGTGGTCGAGCTGCGCGGCGTCACGGTCCGCTTCGGGAGCGTGCCGGCGCTGTCCCGGGTCTCGCTGACGCTGCGGCGCGGCGAGGTGACGTGCGTGCTCGGGGAGAACGGCTCGGGGAAGTCGACGCTCGTCGCCGTCCTCTCCGGCATGGAGCAGCCGGCGGAGGGCGAGCTGCTGATCGACGGCCGCCCGGTGCGGCTCCGCTCCCCGCAGCAGGCCCGCGCGCAGGGGATCGCCACCGTCTGGCAGGACCTGGCGATCGCGCCGCTGATGTCCGTGTGGCGCAACTTCTTCCTCGGCGCCGAGCCCACCCGCGGCGTCTGGCCGTTCCGCCGGCTCGACGTCGGGCGGGCCGAGGAGATCACCACGCGGGCCATGGCCCGGGTCGGGGTCACCGGCCTGGACGCCGACCAGGCGGCCAGCGCACTGCAGGCCGGTGAGCGGCAGAGCCTGGCCATCGCCCGCGCCCTGCACTTCGGCGCCCGCGTGCTGGTGATCGACGAGCCGACGGCGCCGATGACGGTCGCCCAGCGCGCACTGGTGCTGCAGG
Source organism: Modestobacter sp. SYSU DS0511 (assembly GCF_054050755.1). Classification (NCBI taxonomy): domain Bacteria; kingdom Bacillati; phylum Actinomycetota; class Actinomycetes; order Geodermatophilales; family Geodermatophilaceae; genus Modestobacter; species Modestobacter sp. SYSU DS0511. The sequence goes on along the minus strand of NZ_JBJGZY010000013.1, from coordinate 91,951 downwards.
CCGTCGTCGCCGCCCGGGAGGACGGGCTGGCGGTGGTCTTCGTGACGCACAGCCCGCAGTACGCCCACCTCGTGGGCGACCGGTTCCTGCTGCTGGGCGGCGGCCGGGTCGCCGGCGACCTCACCCGGGACGACGTCGACGTCGACGTCCTCACCCGTCTGGTCGCCGGCGGCGACGAGCTGTCCCGCCTGACGGAGTCACTGCGCCGGGAGTGACGGAGGCCGCCGGGTCGATCACCGCGAACGGTGGGGCGCCACGACGCGCGGGCACGCCGACGCCGATGACCGACATGACCTCCGGCGGTGACGGCCGCGCAGGGCGCCCGGTCGGCCCCTGCGGCGGCCTCGGCGCCGGCCGGGTCCGCGACCGGGCGGTCTGGTGAGCTGAGAGAACGGCCCGGGGGTCCAGCAGGACCCCCGGGCCTCGTTCAGTTGGTGAAGACGCTCACGCCTCCTGGGCCGACCAGCAGCCCGACGACGATGAGCACGATCCCCCACAGCAGCTGCTTGCGCACGATCGCGACGATCCCCGCGATGACGAGCACGACTGCCGAGGATCCAGAGCAACGTGGCCATGACCAGCCCCTCCCTTCGAGGCGGCGCCCGTTGACGCCGACCGGGAGCCAGACGCTAACGAGACCCTGCGGTCCCGGCATCGGGACGATCAAGATCCGGATTCGTCGAGGTCGGCCAGCCCCACTGTTGACCATCGGCGAACGGCTGCCCGACACGCCGCCCGGGCGGACCGGTCGCCGATGATCAACGAGGAGGCGTCAGGGGACGAGCGTCGGGTCGCAGTCGCGCAGCAGCTCGGTGCAGCGCTGCTGCTCGTCGACCTCGCCGATCCGCTCGGCCGCGGCGGCGAGCACGGTGACGCAGCGCAGGAACCCCCGGTTGGGCTCGTGCGACCACGGCACCGGGCCGAAGCCCTTCCAGCCGTTGCGGCGCAGCGCGTCCAGCCCGCGGTGGTAGCCGGTGCGCGCGTAGGCGTAGGCCTCGATCGTTCGGCCGGCACCCAGGGCGCCCTCGGCCAGCGCCGCCCAGGCCGCGCTGGAGGTGGGGTGCGTGGCCGCGACCCCCGCCGGGTCGACGCCGCTGGCCAGCGCCTCGGTACCGGGGTCGACGGGCAGCAGGGTGGCCGGCGGCTCGCCGAGCAGGTTGCGGTGGGAGTGCGACATGTCAGGCCGCCTGCGACTGGCCGGCGGACAGGAGGTCCTCGCAGGCCTGCACGACCCGGTCGGCCATGCTCGCCTCGGCGAGCTTCATGTAGGTGCGGGGGTCGTACATCTTCTTCACGCCGACCTCGCCGTCGACCTTCAGCACGCCGTCGTAGTTGCTGAACATGTGGCCGGCGATGGCCCGGGTCAGCGCGTACTGGGTGTCGGTGTCGACGTTCATCTTCACCACGCCGTAGGAGATCGCCTCACGGATGTCGGACAGGTCCGAGCCGGAGCCGCCGTGGAAGACCAGGTTGAACGGCTTGGCATCGCCGAGGCCGAACTGCTCCGCGACGACCGCCTGGCCCCGCTGCAGCACGTCGGGGCGGAGCTTGACGTTGCCCGGCTTGTACACGCCGTGCACGTTCCCGAAGGTCGCCGCCAGCAGGTAGACGCCCTTCTCCCCGAGCCCGAGCGCCTCGGCGGTGCGGAGGAAGTCGCCGTCGGCGGTGTAGAGCTTCTCGTTGATCTCGTGGGCGACGCCGTCCTCCTCGCCGCCGACGACGCCGATCTCCACCTCGAGCACGATCTTGGCGGCGGCGCACTTCTCGATGAGCTCCTGGGCGATCTCCAGGTTCTCGGTCAGCTCGATCGCCGAGCCGTCCCACATGTGCGACTGGAACAGCGGCGCCTGGCCCGCGTCGACCCGGTCCTGCGAGATGGCGATGAGCGGGCGGACGTAGCTGTCGAGCTTGTCCTTGGGGCAGTGGTCGGTGTGCAGCGCGACGTTGACCGGGTAGCGCTCGGCCACCACGTGGGCGAACTCGGCCAGCGCGACGGCGCCGGTGACCATGTCCTTGACCCGGGTGCCGGAGCCGAACTCCGCGCCACCGGTGGAGAACTGGATGATCCCGTCGCTGCCGGCGTCGGCGAACCCGCGCAGCGCGGCGTTGATCGTCTCCGAGGAGGTGCAGTTGATCGCCGGGTAGGCGAAGCCGCCCTCCTTGGCCCGGCTGATCATGTCGGCGTAGACCTCGGGGGTCGCGATGGGCATGCGGTGCTCTCCTGACGTCGGGACCAGCGGCTCCTGCTCGCCGGTCAGCATCCCACTGGACCGCGCCCGGGTGATCTCCAGGTCACACGGGCGGGCGGGACCGGATCAGCCCAGGCCGAGGTCGGCGAGCTCGAACGCCGCGCGGTACTCCAGCCCGGCCGCCTCGACCGCCGCGCGCGCCCCGCGGTCGACGACCACGGCCACCCCGACCACCTCGGCACCGGCCTCCTGCAGCGCCTCGACCGCCTGCAGCACGCTGCCACCGGTGGTGGAGGTGTCCTCCACCGCGAGCACCGTCCGGCCGGTGACGTCGGGGCCCTCGATCCGCCGTTGCAGACCGTGCGCCTTGCCCTGCTTGCGCACGACGCAGGCGTCGAGGAAGCCCTCGCCGGCCGCGGCCGCGTGCAGCATCGCGGTGGCGACCGGGTCGGCGCCCAGCGTGAGCCCGCCGACGACGTCGTAGCGCAGGTCGCCGGTGAGCTGGCGCATCACCCGGCCGACGAGCGGGGCCGCCTCGTGGTGGAGCGTCACCCGGCGCAGGTCGACGTACCAGTCGGCCTCCCGACCGGAGGAGAGCGTGACCTTCCCGCGGACGACCGCGAGCTCGACGATGAGCTCCAGCAGCCGGTCGCGGTCGGGGTGGGCCGTTGCGGGGGCGTTCATGGGGCCGACCCTACTGAGCCGGTGCGAGCACCTGGTCGATGACGTAGACGGTCGCGTTCGCCGTCTGCAGCGGCCCGCACAGCAGGGTCGCCGGTGACGCCCCGGCCACCGTCTCCTCCGCCGCCACCGACACCTCCGCACCACTGCCGGTGATCGTGACCCGGTCACCGAGGAGCGTGGTGTGCTCGCCGGCCAGCTCGTCCGGTCCGAGCCGGCCCGGCAGCACGTGGTGGGTGAGCAGCGCGGTGAGCCGCGGGACGTCGGCCTGCAGCTGCGGGAGCGCGTCCGGGCCGAGCGCACCGAAGGCGGTGTCGGCCGGCGCGAGCACGGTGACCTCCTGCCGGGTGTTCAGGACGTCGACCAGGTTGGCGGTGACGACCGCCTGGGTCAGGGTGGTCAGCAGCGGGCTCTGGCTGATCGCGGTGGCCGCGGGCAGGCCGGCGCTTGCCGGCACGCTGCCCGGGCCCTCGGCCGGCAGGCCGGCGCAGGCCGGCCCCACGGGCGTACCGGCGGAGGCGCCGGTGGGCGCACCGGCCGACTCCGAGGTCGTGGCCGCGGAGGTGGTCGCCGCGGAGGCGCTGCCGGCAGCGGCCGGGCCGCCGTCGTCGCCGTCCTCGGTGCTGCAGGCGGTCGCCAGGACCAGCAGGCCGCCGACCAGGGCCACGGCGAGGGCACCGGCCCGTGGTCGTACGGCGGGTCGTGCGGCGGGTCGGGTCGGCCCGGTGGCCTTCACGGGTTCTCCTCTGCGGTGCTGCGGCGCCGGCCCGATCCGGTCGTCGGGGGGCACTGGTCGTGGAGCATCGCATCCCGACCACCGCTGCACCGGGAGGTCAGCGGCTCGTGGTGGTCCCGGCGTGCCAGGCTGACCGGGTGAGCGCCGACCCACCGTCCCGTTCCGCAGGCACCTCCGCCGACCGCCCGCTGATGCCGGTGTCGGTCAAGGTGGCCGTCGGCCTGCTGGCCGCGCTGTCGGTGCTGCTGCTCCTCAGCGGCGTGGTCACCTGGGCCGTGCGGGACACCATCGTCGACGGCTTCCTCGACGCCCAGCCGGACCTCGCCCGGTCGGAGGTGGAGCAGTTCGTGCTCATCGGTCTGACCCGGGACGTGCTCGTGGGGCTGCTCTGCGGCGCGGCCGCCCTGTTCCTGCCCCGGCGACGGCCGTGGGCCCGCTGGATCGGCCTGCTGGGCGTGCTGTTCCTCGGCGCGCTGACCCTGGTCTCGATGGTCACCGCCGGCGGGCTGAGCCCGTTCGCGCTGCTCCTCGTGGTGCTCTGCGCGGCGGCGGCCACCAGCCTGCTCGTCCGGACGACGACCGACTGGCTGCTGCCGGCGGCACGCCGGCAGGGCTGAGCACCGGCCGCCCGGTCGCCGCCCCGGGGAGTGCCCGGGGCGGCGCCCGCCGTCAGCGGAGCGCCCGCCGCCTGGTCTCCGACCGGTACCACTCGCTGGACTGCTTGTTGGCCAGCAGCACGATGCCGACGACCAACAGCACCAGGTGGAACAGGCCCAGGAAGCTCAGGCCGACGCCCGCGCCCAGCAACCCGAACAGCACGTTGATCCCGCCGAGCACGAACAGCACGATGCGCGCCCAGTTGTGGCCCTGCCAGGCGAACCAGATGACGAGCAGGAACGCCGCGATCAGCACCAGCGTGACCACGATCGTCCCGGTGACGACCGCGTCGACCTGCTCGGGGGTGAGCCCCGACTCCTCGGCGGCCACGCGCCGGGCCTCGTCGAGGTCGGTGAAGCTGATCAGCAGGCTGATGAGGTTGATCAGCGCGCTGGCCAGGAAGGCACCGAGGCCGAACCGGACGGTGCTGGGCTGGGGCTGCTGCTCGACCGGGGCGCCGGCGTCCCAGCCCCCGGGCGCGGCCGGGTAGCCACCCCCCTGGCCGTAGGAGCCGTACTGCGGCTGGCCGCCCTGTCCGGGCGGCGGTCCCCAGCCACCCGGCTGGCCCTGGCCGGGCGCACCCCAGCCGCCCTGCTGGCCCTGCTGGCCCTGGCCGGGCGCACCCCAGCCGCCCTGCCCCTGCCCCGGCGAGCCCTGGCCCTCCGGGCCCTGTCCGGGCGGCGGGCCCCAGCCACCCTGCTGCGGGTCCTGCGGTCCTGACGTCATGACGGCTCCTCGTGCGAGCGGTGTGGGCGCGGTGGCGCCTCGGTCACTCGTGATCTTCGACCATCCGGACGGTGTCGGCACGCTCACGCGCCCGGCGGCACGGTGGAGCCCCGGCTCGGGACCGGGGCTCCTGATAGGCCCACGGGGCCGGGGCGACCCACGCCCGGCTGTCCGGGTGCAGCAGCAGGAGCACCCGTACGACGGCGACGACGCCCCCGCCGGCGGCGAGCAGACCCGGCTCCGGGGACAGCAGGCCGGTGACCAGCGTGACCACGCCGGCGGCGAGGAGCACCCACCACGCCCACGGCCGGTGCCGCTCGAAGGCCCGGACGACGATGCCCCAGAGCGTGGCCAGCGCCGCCAGCCCCAGCGGCACGACGAGCGCGACCGGCGAGGCGGTCACCGCCACCAGGACCAGCGACCACGCCGCGGCGACCGCCAGCAGCGCCCACTCCACCCGACCGATGCGGATCACCCACCGCGCCGCCTGCAGGGTGTGCCCGGTCGTGTGCTCCGCTGTCCCCATCGCCGGTCCTCCCGTTCGCCGCGACGCCGGGTGCGCCGCGGGGCAGGACCGGACGGTAGGGCGGCGAGGTCGATCCGCGCGGCCGTCGTCCACAGCCCCCCGGCCCCGTCCAGAGGCTCACCCCGAGCTCGCGAGGGGTGAGGAGGACGGGGTCCTTCGTCAGCCGCGGGTGACCGACAGCCCGGCGTCGCCCTCGGCCACGTCGGCCGGCCAGTCGACGACGACCTCGTCACCGTCGTGGATCTCCCCGGACAGCAGCGCCCGGGCCAGCTGGTCGCCGATCGCCGACTGCACCAGCCGGCGCAGCGGCCGGGCGCCGTAGACCGGGTCGAACCCGTTGAGCGCCAGCCACTCCCGCGCGGCGTCGGTGACCCGCAGGGTGAGCCGGCGGGCCGCCAGCCGGCGGGCGAGCACGCCCACCTGGATGTCGACGATGCCGGCCAGCTCCTCCGAGCCCAGGGCCCGGAACATCACCACGTCGTCGAGCCGGTTGAGGAACTCCGGCTTGAAGTGCGCCCGGACGACGTCCATCACGGCCCGGCGCCGCGCGTCCTCGGGCACCGACTGGTCGGCGATGACCTGCGACCCCAGGTTGGAGGTGAGGATCAGCAGGGTGTTGCGGAAGTCGACCGTGCGCCCCTGCCCGTCGGTCAGCCGGCCGTCGTCGAGCACCTGCAGCAGCATGTCGAAGACGTCGGCGTGGGCCTTCTCCACCTCGTCGAGCAGGACGACGGTGTAGGGCCGGCGCCGGACGGCCTCGGTGAGCTGGCCACCGGCCTCGTACCCGACGTAGCCGGGCGGGGCCCCGACCAGGCGGGCCACCGAGTGCTTCTCGGAGTACTCGCTCATGTCGATGCGGACCATCGCCCGCTCGTCGTCGAACAGGAGCTCCGCCAGCGCCTTCGCCAGCTCGGTCTTGCCGACGCCGGTGGGGCCGAGGAACAGGAACGACCCGGTGGGCCGGTCCGGGTCGGCGACACCGGAGCGCGAGCGGCGGACGGCGTCGGCGACGGCCCGGACGGCGTCCGGCTGGCCGACGACCCGCTGGGCGAGGTCCTCCTCCATCCGCAGCAGCTTCTGGGTCTCCCCCTCCAGCAGCCGGCCGGCGGGGATGCCGGTCCAGGCCTGCACGACCTCGGCGATGTCGTCGGGGCCGACCTCCTCCTTGAGCATCGACTCCCGGGCGGCCGCCGACGCCTCGGCCGCGGTCAGGTCGCGCTCCAGCTGGGGCATCCGGCCGTAGCGGAGCTCGGCGGCGCGCGCCAGGTCGCCGTCCCGCTCGGCCCGCTCGGCCTCCAGCCGCGCGGCCTCCAGCTCCTCCTTGGTGCGCTGGATCCGGTCGATGGCCGTCTTGTCCTGCTGCCAGCGGGCGGTCAGCTCGTCCAGCTCCTGGCGCCGGTCGGCCAGCTCGCTGCGCAGCGCGGCCAGCCGCTCGACCGAGGACGGGTCGTCCTCCTTGGCCAGCGCCATCTCCTCGATCTCCATCCGGCGCACGGCGCGCTCGACCTCGTCGACCTCCACCGGTCGGCTGTCGATCTCCATGCGCAGCCGGCTGGCGGCCTCGTCGACCAGGTCGATCGCCTTGTCGGGGAGGAAGCGGGCCGTGACGTAGCGGTCGGAGAGGGTGGCGGCGGCGACGATGGCGGCGTCGGTGATCCGGACGCCGTGGTGCACCTCGTACCGCTCCTTGAGGCCGCGCAGGATCCCGATGGTGTCCGGCACGCTCGGCTCGCCGACGAGCACCTGCTGGAACCGGCGCTCCAGCGCCGCGTCCTTCTCGATGTGCTCGCGGTACTCGTCGAGCGTGGTGGCGCCGACCATCCGCAGCTCACCGCGGGCGAGCATCGGCTTGATCATGTTGCCGGCGTCCATCGCGGAGTCGCCTGTCGCACCGGCGCCGACGATGGTGTGCAGCTCGTCGATGAAGGTGATCACCTGCCCCTCGGCCTCGGTGATCTCCTGCAGCACGGCCTTGAGCCGCTCCTCGAACTCGCCGCGGTACTTGGCGCCGGCCACCATCGCACCCAGGTCCAGCGCCATCAGCCGCTTGCCCTTGAGGCTCTCCGGGACGTCGCCGGCGACGATCCGCTGGGCCAGGCCCTCGACGATGGCGGTCTTGCCGACGCCGGGCTCACCGATCAGCACCGGGTTGTTCTTGGTGCGCCGGGACAGCACCTGCACCACGCGGCGGATCTCGGTGTCCCGGCCGATGACCGGGTCGATCCGCCCGTCGCGGGCCCGCTGGGTGAGGTCGACGGCGTACTTCTCCAGCGCCTGGAAGGTGCTCTCCGGGTCGGGGCTGGTGATCTTGCGGGTGCCGCGCACGGTGCGGAAGGCGGCCAGCAGGGCATCGCGGGTCGCCCCCGCGCTGGCCAGCACCGCACCGGCCTCGCCCTCGGTGGTGGCCAGCCCCACCAGCAGGTGCTCGGTGGAGACGTACTCGTCGCCCAGGGCGCTGGCCTGCTCGCCGGCGGCGTTGATCGCCCGGAGCAGCTCCCGGGACGGCGACGGCGCGGCCACCGTGGCGCCGCTGACGCTGGGCATGCGGCGCAGCGCGGCGTCGGCCTTGGCGCGGACATCGGCGGGGTCGGCACCGGCCGCCTGCAGCAGCGGGCCGGCGATGCCGTCGGTCTGCTCGAGCAGGGCGACCAGCAGGTGCAGCGGCTCCAGGGCGGCCTGGCCGCGGTCGACCGCCAGTCGCTGTGCGGCGGCGACCGCCTCCTGCGCACGGGTGGTGAGCTTGCTCTGCATGGTCGGGTGTCGCGTCCTCTCGTGTGGGAGTCGTGCTCGCGCGGTCCAACGGACCGGGAGTTGAGTCTGTTCCACTCAACCTCGGTCGTCCAGTGGCGCACCACCCACGGCACGGGAGGTTCGCCTCTGGCACCACTTCCACCCCTGCGGGCCACCGAGATGAGTCACACAACCGACTCCGACCCTGTGGCGCCCTACTCTGTGGGCATGACGGACACCCCGTCGCCGAGCGTCGCTCTCGACGACCAGCTCTGCTTCGCCCTGTACGCGGCCTCCCGCGCGGTCACCGCGCGGTACCGGCCCATGCTCGACGAGCTGGGGGTCACCTATCCCCAGTACCTCGTCCTGATGCTGCTGTGGGAGGAGGACGGGCAGACCGTGGGTCAACTGGGGTCCCGGCTCGCGCTGGACTCCGGCACCCTCTCGCCGCTGCTCAAGCGCCTCACCACCGCCGGCCTCGTCACCCGCCACCGGCGGGCCGACGACGAGCGCTCGGTGTCGGTGCGGCTGACCGAGAAGGGCCGCGCCCTGCAGGGCCCTGCCTGCTCGATCTCCGCCGAGATGATCGACGCGCTCGCGCTGGACCAGCAGGAGTTCGACGCCCTCAAGGGCCAGCTGCGCCTGATCACCGACCGGGTCACCGGACCGCGGGCCGACGTCCCCGCCTGATGAAGGACCCCCTCGCTCCCCTGCGAGGGAACCGGGCTCCCCACCGCTCGCGGGCTCGGGGCGGGCCCCTGCGGAGAGGCCGGACGAGGGCCTCCCTCTCCGGTGGCGGGAATCCCGCCTGGTGCGCACGGTTGTGCTCGGCAGGATCAGGTGACACCTCCCACCGCACCCGCGCGGTGGGCACCGTCCACACAAGGAGGCCCCGTGCCCACTCGTACCGCACGCACCGCCTGGAACGGCTCGCTGCAGGAGGGCTCCGGCCAGGTCGAGCTGAGCAGCTCGAAGGTCGGCACCTACGACGTCAGCTTCCCCAAGCGCGCCGCCGACGAGGCCGGGGGCACCACCAGCCCCGAGGAGCTCATCGCCGCGGCCCACTCGTCCTGCTTCGCGATGGCCCTGTCGAGCGAGATCGGCAAGGCCGGCGGCACCACCGAGTCGCTCGAGGTCACCGCCGACGTCACGCTGGGCCAGGTCGACGGCGCACCGACGATCACCACGGTCAAGCTGACCGTGCGCGGCGAGGTGGGCGGCCTGGACGCCGACGGCTTCCAGCAGGCCGCGCAGGCCGCGAAGGCCGGCTGCCCGGTGAGCAAGGCGCTGTCCGCGGTCGACATCAGCCTGGACGCCTCGCTCGTCTGAGCAAGGACCCCCTCGCCCCCCGCCACTCGCGAGCTCGCGGCGGGACCCTGCGAGGGGGCCGTTCCATCATGTCGCGATGGCCCGCCTCCCTGATCGGGGAGGCGGGCCTTCGTGACGTGCGGGTCAGCGGCGAGTGGTGCCCGTGCCGGCGTCGGCCAGCTGCTGGTCGACCTCGGCGGTGACGTCGCCGGCCGACCCACCGCCCGCGGACTCGGTGCGCAGCCGCTCGTCCCCGGTCTCGGTGCGCAGCGCGACCTCCCGGATGGCCACGATCGCGGCGATGGTGACCAGCGACAGGGCGGCGGCGATGAAGAAGATCCGCCCGGTGGCGTCCCCGTAGGAGACCGCGATCAGCTCACGGATCGGCGCCGGGGCGTCGGCGAGGTCGGCGAGCCCGACGTCACCTGACCCGGCGGCCTCCGCCGCACCGGGGACGTTCGCCAGACCCCGCTGGATCAGGTCACCGACGCGGGTGGAGAGCACCGCGCCCAGCACCGAGACACCGATCGTGCCGCCCAGGCTGCGGAAGAAGGCGACGGCGGAGCTGGCCGCACCCAGGTCGGTGGCCGCGACGGTGTTCTGCACGGCGAGCACCAGGTTCTGCATGGTCATCCCGATGCCGATGCCGAGCACGGCGAGGAACACCCCGAGCACCACCATGTTCGTGGCGTGGTCGATGGTCGCCAGCAGCCCGAACCCGATCGCGACCAGCAGGGAGCCGGCCACCAGGTAGCGCTTCCACTTGCCGGTGCGGGTGATCAGGATCCCGGAGACGGTGGAGGAGACCAGCAGGCCGCCGACCATCGGGATGGTGAGCAGCCCGGCTGCGGTGGGCGAGTAGCCCCGGGAGATCTGCAGGTACTGGCCGAGGAAGACCGTCGAGCCGAACATCGCCACACCGATCGCGACGCTGGCGATGATCGCCAGGGTGGTGGTGCGGTCACGGAAGAGCCGCAGCGGCACGATCGGCTCCTTGGCCCGCAGCTCGGTGACGACGAAGGCGACGATCGCCAGGACGCCGCCGGCGACGAACAGCGCGCTCTCCAGCGAGGCCCAGGCGAAGCCGTCCCCGGCCAGGGTGACCCAGATCAGCAGGGCCGAGACGCCCGCGGTCAGGAAGGCCGCGCCGAGGTAGTCGATCGACACGTCACGCCTGGTGACCGGCAGGTGCAGCGTGCGCTGCAGGAGCACCAGCGCAGCGGCCGCGAACGGAACGCCGACGAAGAAGCAGTAGCGCCAGCCCAGCCAGCTGGTGTCCACCAGCAGGCCACCGATGAGCGGCCCACCGACGGTGGCCACCGCCATCACCGAGCCCAGCAGGCCGGAGTACCGGCCGCGCTCCCGCGGGCTGATCATCGCGGCCATGGCGATCTGCACGAGCGCCTGCAGGCCGCCGAGGCCCAGGCCCTGGAGCACCCGCCAGCCGATCAGCGTGGGCACCGACTGCGCCAGCCCCGCCAGCATCGAGCCGACGATGAAGACCACGATCGCGATCTGGATCAGCAGCTTCTTGCTGAACAGGTCCGCGAGCTTGCCCCAGATCGGGGTGGACGCCGTGGAGGCCAGCAGGGTGGCGGTGACCACCCACGTGTACTGGCTCTGCGAGCCGCGCAGCTCGGTGATGATCGTCGGCAGGGCGTTGGAGACCACGGTCGAGGACAGGAAGGCGACGAACATCGCCAGCAACATCCCCGACAACGCGGAGAGCACCTGCCGGTGGGTCATCCGGCCCTGCTGCTGGACCGGCGCCTCGGCGGCGGGGGCGGGGCCGGCCGCGGGCCGGGTCGGGGCAGGGGTGCTCATGCGCGGGTCTCCTGAGGGTGCTGCGGTGGTGCGGTGGGGAGGGGCGGGGTCGCCGGATCGGCGCCGGGGTGGAGCGGGGTGGACGGGCGACCGGCCCGGTCCAGGCCGTCGGCGAGCCTCTCCAGCGAGCGGGTGAACGCGCGGGCCTCGTCCTCGGTCCAGTCGTCGAGGGCACTGAGCGCCCACTGGCTGCGGACGTCGCGGGTGTGGGCGAGCGCGGCGACCCCGGCGTCGCTGAGGCTGATCAGGCTCGCCCGGCCGTCCTGCGGGTCGGGACGGCGCGCCACGTACCCGGCACGCTCCAGCGCGGCGACCTGCCGGCTGGCGACCGAGACGTCGACGCCGGCGTACCCGGCGAGCGAGCTGCAGCGCTGAGGGCCGTGCTCCTCGAGTGGGGCGAGCACCGCCCAGCCGAAGGAGGGCAGGTCGCCGTAGAGGTCAGCGGCCACGCGGTGGCCGAGCTGGCGCGTGGTGCGCAGCAACCGGGCCAGGCCGGCGGTCAGCCGCTGGGAGGTGTCCCGGGTGATGTGCACGCCCCGCCCCCCGTCGCCTCGCTCGTCGTCCTGTGCAGACAGCAAGCATCTTGCGCCGGTTGGTTGGAGCATGCAACGTGATTCAGCTGTGAGGGTGCTCTCCCGGGTGGGACACCAGGGAGAGGAAGGCCGCAACCGTCGTCGCGCGGGGTCCGGGCCAAGCCGCCCGGGTGCCGGCGGGTGGCCGGGGGGGGTGGCGAGGGGGGCGGCTGGCCGGGGGCCGGGGCGGGTGGCCGGGGGCGGGGCGGGTGACCCGAGGGGCTGCTGGCCGGGGGCCGGGGCGGGTCCGCGGCGACAGCAGACCGCGGAACGGCCGTCACCGCACCGGCGACCTCGCCTCCGAGCGGCCGGCCGAGCCGGTGGCGACGCCGGCGGGCGAAGGGTGGGGCGCCGCTGCCATCTTGCCGGCGCTCAGGCCGGTGGAGGGCACTCCGGGGACAGGATCAGTCGGCGGTTGCCTCGGCCTCGCGAGCCTCACCGATGCGGTTGAGCCGGCCGAGCAGCTCGGCCAGCGTGGCGACGTCGGAGGTGGCCCAGTCGGACAGGTCGGCCTCCCAGCGCGCGCGACGGGCGTCGCGCAGCTCGCTGAGCCGGCGGTGGCCCTCGGCCGAGATCGACAGCACCTGGGCGCGCCCGTCGTCGGGGTCGGCGGCCCGGTCGACCAGCCCGAGGTCGACCAGCGAGGCGACCTGGCGGCTGACCGTGCTCTTGTCCAGCCCGAGCTTGGCGACGACGTCGCTCGCGCGCAGCGGCCCGGCATCGTCGAGCAGCACCAGCAGCCCGTACGCGGCGCCGTCGAGGTCGTGGTGGAGCTGGCTGCCCAACCGCCCCTGGATGGCGCGGGAGCGCCGCAGCAACAGGGCGACCTCACGCTCCAGGTGCACGTACGCCTGGTGGCTGTCCAACTCGCTGTCCACGGTCACATCGTGTCCCACGTCCGGGATCGACTCAACGTTCCCATCGGGACCCATCCGGCCGTGCACTCAGTTCTGGCCGGGCCGCCAGATGACCAGCGCGGAGCCGGCCGTGCGTGGCACCAGGTCCCGCCGGTAGGTGGCGGCCACCGCGGACTCCGCGGCGATCCGCCGGGACTCGGCGACCTGGAGCTCCTCCAGCAGCTCCCCGACCCGGGTCTGCAGCGCCTCGACCTGGGACTCCAGCTCGATGATCCGCTTGATCCCGGCCAGGTTGACGCCGTCCTCCTGGCTGAGCCGCTGCACCTCGCGCAGCAGCGCGACGTCCCGCGGGCTGTACCGGCGCCCCCCGCCCGCGGTGCGCCCCGGGCTGACCAGGCCGAGCCGGTCGTACTGGCGCAGCGTCTGGGCGTGCATGCCGGCCAGCTCCGCGGCCACCGAGATGACGAACACCGGGGCGTCCTCGGGGAAGGCGGGCCCGGTCACCGGGGGGCTCCGCGGCGCAGGGCGGCGGTGACCTCCGGCCGGGGGTCGTCGGGCAGCTCGGCGGCGAGCTTCTCGATCGCCTCACGGGCGCCGGGCGTCAGCCGCTGCGGCACCGCGACCTCGACGGTCACCAGCAGGTCGCCGGCGGAGCCCTTGCCGGGCACGCCGCGACCACGGACCCGGAAGGTCCGGCCGCTGGCCGTGCCGGCGGGAACCTTCAGCGACACCGAGCCGTCCAGCGTCGGCACGGTGAGGGTCGTGCCGAGGGCGGCCTCGGCGAAGGAGACCGGCACGGTGAGCGTGAGGTCCTGGCCGCTGCGGCCGAACAGGTCGTGCCCGCTGACGTGGACGACGACGAACAGGTCGCCGGCCGGGCCGCCGCGGCGTCCGGGCGCACCCTTGCCCGCCAGCCGGATGCGCTGCCCGTCCTTGACCCCGGCGGGAATCCGGACGGTGATCGTCCGGGTCTGGTTGGTGACCCCGCTGCCGGAGCAGGTCGCGCACGGGTCGTCGACCACCGAGCCGGTGCCCCGGCACTCGCGGCAGGGCTCGGAGAAGGCGAACGCGCCCTGGCTGCGGCTGGTCACGCCGGCGCCGTTGCAGACCGGGCAGGTGTGCGGACTGGTGCCGGGCTTCGCGCCGCTGCCGCTGCAGGTCGGGCAGGTGCCGGGGCTCTGCATCCGCAGGGGCACGGTGACCCCGAGGACGGCCTCGTCGAAGGCGAGGGTCGCCTCCGTCTCGACGTCCTGACCGCGGGCCGGACCCGAGGCCGCCTGCTGCCGGCTCCGGGTGCCGGCACCGGGGGCGCCACCGGTGAACAGGCCACCGAAGAGGTCGCCCAACCCACCGGCGCGGCCACCCGGACCGGGCGCACCCGCGCCCCCGAACAGGTCGCCGAGGTCGAACGGCTGCCCAGCGCCACCCGCACCTCCCGGGAACCCCCCGCGGAAGCCCGGGCCGCCGCCGCTCCCGGGGCGGAATCCGCCGGAGCCGAACAGCCGGCGGGCCTCGTCGTACTCGGACCGCCGCTTGGGGTCCGACAGCACGTCGTAGGCCTCGGAGACCTCCTTGAAGCGGATCTCGGCCTGGGTGTTGCCGGGGTTCTTGTCCGGGTGCAGCTCCCGGGCCAGCTGGCGGTACGCCTTCTTGATCGCCGCGGCGTCGGCGTCCTTGGGGACGCCCAGGGCCGCGTAGTAGTCCTTCTCGATGAAGTCCCGGGTGCTGCTCATCGGGCGCCTCCTCTCTGCTGTCCTGTGGTCGGGCCGGTCCGGCGCCCGGGTCGGGGGCGCCGGACCGGCAGCGGGTGTGCGCTCAGCGGTCGGCCGGGTCGGTGTCCGGCTGGTCGGCCTCGGCCGTCACCTGGGTCTCCGGTGCCGGGGACTCCGGCTCGGTCACGCCGACCATCGCCGTGCGCAGCACCCGGTCACCACGGCGGAAGCCCGGACGCAGCACCGTGGTGGCGGTCGGCTCGCTGACGTCAGGGGAGGTGTCGTGCAGCACCGCTTCGTGCAGTGCCGGGTCGAACGGGTCCCCGGGCTTGCCGAAGGACTCCACGCCCAGGCCGTCGAGCAGCCCGAGCACCCGGTCGGCGACGACCTTGAACGCGCCGGTCAGGTCGCCGTGGTCCCGCGCCCGCTCGATGTCGTCGACGATCGGGAACAGCTGCCCGGCGAACTTCTCGGCCGCCTGGTCGATCACCAGCACCCGGTCCCGGTCCACGCGGCGCCGGTAGTTGGCGTACTCCGCGGTCACCCGCTGCAGGTCCTCGGTCCGCTCGGCCAGCTGGCGGGCGGTGTCCCCGCCCTGGTCCCCGCCCTGGTCCCGGCCCTGGTCCCCGCCGATGTCACCGGCCGGGACGTCGGTCTGCTCGGCGACCGGGGCCGCCTCCTCGTTCTGCTCGCTCATCTGCTCTCCCTGCGCGGCCGCGGAGCCGGCCGGCTGCTCGCCGGCCGGCTCGCGGACCGCGCCGCTGGTCGGGTCGATGCGCCGCCGGTCGCGGATGACGACCCGCGGCGCCTGCTCGTCCTGCTGGCTCATGGCTCCCTCCCGAGCTCGCCGGCCCGGTTCCCCGGGCCGACGGGCCGGCACGCAGCCGGGGTCGTCACCGCTTGTCGGTGTCCTCGTCCACGATCTCCGCGTCGACGACGTCGTCGTCGCTGGCCGAGGCGGTAGACCCGGTCGAACCGTCCGCACCCGGCTCACCGGTCGCCCCGGCGAAGCCGTCACCGGCGGCACCGGCCCCGGCACCGTCGGCCTGCGCCTGGGCGTAGAGCGCGCCACCGACCTCCTGGGAGACCCGGGCGACCTTCTCCTGGGCGGTCTTGATCGCGGCGACGTCCGAGCCACCGAGGGCGGAGCGGAGCTCGCTCAGGGCCTCACCCAGCTCGTCCTTCTTGTCGGCCGGGATCTTGTCGCCGTTCTCGGCCAGGAACTTCTCGGTCTGGTACTGCAGCGACTCGGCGAGGTTGCGGGTCTCGGCCTCGTCGCGGCGGCGCTTGTCCTCCTCGGCGTGGGCCTCGGCGTCGCGCATCATGCGCTCGATGTCGTCCTTGGGCAGGGCCGACCCACCGGTGATCGTCATCGACTGCTCCTTGCCCGTGCCGAGGTCCTTGGCGGACACGTGCACGATGCCGTTCGCGTCGATGTCGAAGGCCACCTCGATCTGCGGGACACCGCGAGGCGCCGGCGGCAGACCGGTCAGCTCGAACATGCCGAGCTTCTTGTTGTAGGCGGCCATCTCGCGCTCACCCTGGAACACCTGGATCTGCACGGACGGCTGGTTGTCGTCGGCCGTCGTGAAGATCTCGCTGCGCTTGGTCGGGATCGTGGTGTTGCGCTCGATGAGCTTGGTCATGATGCCGCCCTTGGTCTCGATGCCCAGGGACAGCGGGGTGACGTCGAGCAGCAGGACGTCCTTGACCTCGCCACGGAGCACGCCGGCCTGCAGGGCGGCGCCGACGGCGACGACCTCGTCGGGGTTGACGCCCTTGTTGGGCTCCTTGCCCCCGGTCAGCTCACGGACGAGCTCGGTGACGGCCGGCATGCGGGTCGAGCCACCGACGAGGACGACGTGGTCGATGTCGGCGACGGAGACCCCGGCGTCCCGGATGGCCTGGTTGAACGGGGCCTTGGTCCGGTCCAGCAGGTCCTGGGTCAGCCGCTGGAACTCCGCCCGGGTGATCGTCACGTCCAGGTGCAGCGGACCCTCGGCGCCGGCGGTGATGTAGGGCAGGTTGACGTTCGTCGACTGCGCGCCGGACAGCTCGATCTTGGCCTTCTCGGCCGCCTCACGGAGCCGCTGCATGGCCAGCTTGTCCTTGGCCAGGTCGATGCCGGTCTGCGCGTTGAACGTCTGCACCAGGTGCTTGACGATCCGCTCGTCCCAGTCGTCACCGCCGAGCTGGTTGTCACCGGCGGTCGCCTTGACCTCGATGACGCCGTCGCCGATCTCCAGCAGCGAGACGTCGAAGGTGCCACCACCGAGGTCGAAGACCAGGATGGTCTGCTCGGTCTCGCCCTTGTCCAGGCCGTAGGCCAGCGCGGCCGCGGTCGGCTCGTTGACGATGCGGAGCACGTTCAGGCCGGCGATCTCACCGGCCTCCTTGGTGGCCTGGCGCTGAGCGTCCTCGAAGTACGCCGGGACGGTGATGACCGCCTCGGTGACCGGCTCGCCCAGGTAGGTCTCGGCGTCGCGCTTCAGCTTCTGCAGCACCCGCGCGCTGATCTCCTGCGGGGTGTACTGCTTGCCGTCGATGTCGCCGGTCTTCCAGGTCGTGCCGATCTCGCGCTTGACGCTGCGGATCGTGCGGTCGACGTTGGTGACCGCCTGGTTCTTGGCCGACTGCCCGACCAGGACCTCGCCGTTCTTGGCGAACGCGACGACCGACGGGGTGGTGCGGGAGCCCTCGGAGTTCGCGATGACCGTGGGCTCGCCGCCCTCGAGGACCGCGACGACGGAGTTGGTGGTGCCCAAGTCGATACCGACCGCTCGTGCCATGGGGGCGTCTCCTCTGTGCTGGTGGGTGGTGCAGGTCTGGAGAGAGCCGAGGGACCGACGACGCCGGGTCACCGGCTCCGCCGGGAGCGCCTTGCGCGCGGTCCGCTCAACTTTCCTGCCCACCGTAACGGCAGGCCCCGCCCCTGTGTTCCCGGGGGCCCCGATCCGCCCCCGGGATCAGGTGACCTGATCGTGCGTGCTCCTGGCTCACCTCCGGACCTGAGCCAGGAGCACGGGCGGTGAGCCCGGACGACAGCCGCAGCGCGTCAGGCCGGTGCGCGACGTTCGACCGGCGCCCGCACCACCCGGAACCGCCGGGGGTCGGGCAGCCGAGTCGCCAGCAGCAGCCGAACCCGCTCCGCCACGGGTGGCCAGCCGGCGCCGAGGTCCGCCTGCGCGACCCGCACGAAGCGCGCGCCGAGGTCGCGTGCGGCATCCTCCCGGCGCTTCTCCTCCCAGAGCACCTGCGCCGGCGTCCGACCACCCCGCGGGTCCTCGTACTTCACCCGGCCGTCGAACTCGATCGCCACCGCGGCGTCGTCGTACCAGGCGTCGACCCGGGCCACGAAGCCCTGCGGCCCGTGCAGCTCGACCTGCAGTTCGGGCGCGGGGAGACCGCTGCCCAGCAGCGCCAGCCGGCCACGCGTCTCCAACGGCGACTCCGCGCGGCCGTCCGCGAGCCCCGCGGCGCGCGCGGCCCCGCCGATGCCGTACCAGTGGGTGGCGTCCAGCACCGCCGCCCGCAGCTCGGCCGCGGTGACGACGCCGGAGTGCAGGGCGGCGTCCATCGCCACGACGGCGTCCTCCAGGGCCCATTCGCGGCCGCAGTCCACCAGCGTCCGGGCGGGCCCGGTCAGCCGGAACGGTCCGTCCGCGCGGAGGTGGTGGGCCGGCAACCGGGCGCGCATCACCGTGTAGCCGCGCCCGCGACGCCACTGCTCCTCGTCGGTGAGCTGCACGAGGGACGGCAGGCCGGCCGGGACCACCAGCGACGCCAGGCGCGCGGCCGAGGCGTGGCTCACCGCCGGCCGGCCGCCCAGACACAGCAGGACGGCGGCGCAGTCGAGCCGGTGCCGCGCCGCGTCACCCCACCGGGCGGCGTCCTGGAGGACCGCCCGCTCCACGTAAACCCCGCGGCGGAGCCGGTCCCACTCCCCTCTGCGCAGCGCGGACTGGACGTCGCTCGGATCGAGGCCGGCGCGACGGACGTCGGCGGCGGTGAACGCGCCCCACTGGCGGCCGGCGGCGTCACGGAGGACCGGGTGCATGCAGGTGAGCGTGGCGTCAGCGGGGCCGCCCGCGGGGGTGACCGCCGTCCGGCTGTGGACAACCGCCGTCCTGGCTCAGCGTGCGTGCTCCTGGCTCACGGTGGGGACTGAGCCAGGAGCCCGCATGATCAGCCCACCTGATCCCGGGGCAGCGGCCGGGTCAGTCGGCGGTCGGGGCCTCCGGCACCGACGGGTCCGCCGGGAACTGCGGCAACGGCACGTCCGGGCGCTGCACGGTGGCGTCGCAGGCCCCGAGGGGCACCGGCGCCCCGTCCAGGCCGGTACCGGAGCCGTCCAGCACGTACTGCTGGGGGAACACGTTCGGCACCGGCACCCCGTCGGCGGCCAGCGGCTGGCGCAGCTCCCGGGTGCACCCGTCGATCCACCACTCCTGGAAGCCGACCTCGAGCGGGCGGCCGTCCTGGTCGTAGAGGAGCACCCCCTCCAGCGGCGTCCCGTCCGCGCCGTAGGGCAGGACGTCGGTCACCGGGCCGTACCGGGACACCAGCGGGTACTGCCCGACGGCCCGCTCCTGGCCCGGAGCGGGGTACCCGTAGTCGGACACGTACCCGTACTCGACCGACGGGCCCGGGGACGCGTCGACCACGGCGACGAACCCGAGCAGGCCGAGGAGGGCGCCGCCGGCGACGACCGGCACCCGCAGGCGAGGCGACAACTCGCGGCGGCCGAGCCAGACCGAGCCCGCGATCGCCGCCGGCACCAGCAGGACGCCGAGCGCCTCGCTGCCCAGCGGTCGGGGGAACGGGAAGTCCCAGTCGCCGGAGACGGCGGCCGGCACCGCGACCAGCAGGTAGCCGCGGAGCACCCACCAGGCGGGCCGGAGCTCCAGCAACAGGCGGCGCACCTCCCCGGCCAGCGGGTGCGCCTGCGCCCGGGCCAGCCAGCGGCGCAGCTGCGCGACGCGGTCCGGCGACGACTGGGCCCCGCCGCGCGGCGGGAGCCCGGCGGCGGCCCGCAGCTCGGCGGCGTAGACCACCGGCGACCCCAGCCGCACGTCGAGCGGGCGGTCGTCGCCCTCCTCCTCCTCGACCAGCGAGGCCAGGTGCTGCTCCAGGTCCTCCAGCAGGTCCCCGCGCTCCTCGGCCGGCAGGTCGCTCAGCTCGCACTCGACCGCCACCAGGTAGTTCTGCGCCTCGCGGGTGAGGTCACGGGCGGGGGCGCGGGAGGAGCCGGGGGCCGCGGGCGCGGTCACGCCGCCACCGTCCGGGCCAGCACGTGGTCGACGGCGTCGACGAAGGTCCGCCACGTCTTGGTCGAGTCCTCGAGCACCGAACGTCCCCTGTCGTTGATCGCGTAGTACTTCCGGTGCGGCCCCTCGTCGCTGGGGACGACGTAGGAGGTCAGCGCCCCGGCCTGGTAGAGCCGGCGCAGCGTGCCGTAGACCGAGGCGTCCCCGACGTCCTCGAGACCGGCGGTGCGCAGCCGGCGCACCACGTCGTAGCCGTAGCCGTCGGCATCCCGCACCACCGCGAGCACCGCGACGTCCAGCACGCCCTTGAGCAGCTGACTGGCGTCCACCCCGCCACCTCCTCCGCCCGCCCCGCCGGCGGCACGCGCTAGTGCACCATGCGTAGTAGTCCGGTGAGAAGAGGACGCGCCCGCGGGAACGTCGTCGCGGCGGCCCTGGGGCGCCGGGTCACCGCCGGTAGCGTGGCCTCACCCGGTCAACGTCGGTCCCGGGTGGGCGGCGACGCCCGCACGCGCGCACGAGAGGGAGCCCATGGGCCCGCTGCAGATCGTCCTCGGCACGCTGGCCGTGCTCCTGCTGGTCGTCTCGGTGGTCTACGCCACCAAGGCGGTCCGCGCGATGCTCGCGATCTTCCGCACCGGCCAGCCCGACCCGAACCGCACCGGCCCGGTCGGCCCGCGGCTGAAGACGCTGGCCGTCGAGTCACTGGGCCACACCCGGATGCTCAAGTGGTCGGCCATCGGCGTCGCCCACTGGTTCGTCTTCATCGGGTTCTACGGCCTGTTCCTCACCCTGGTCGAGGCGTTCGGCGAGGTCTGGAACCCGGAGTGGCACCTCCCGCTGATCGGCGAGTGGGCCCTGTGGAACCTCTTCGTCGACCTGATCGGCACCGCCACGGTGCTGGGCATCCTGTACCTGATCGTGCGGCGCCAGCTCGACCACCCGCGCCGGAAGGGGCGGCAGAGCCGGTTCGCCGGGTCCAACGAGGGACGCGGCTACTTCGTCGAGGCCGTCGTCCTCACCATCGGCATCTGCATCCTGCTGATCCGCGCGATCAAGGTCGCGGCCGATCTGACCGACGCGCCGGCCTGGTCCCACCCGGTCTCCGGGGCGCTCGCGAACCTCGTGCCGGCGAGTCCCGACCTGCTGTCCGCCGTCGCCTTCGTCAAGATCGCCGTCAGCCTGGTCTGGCTGATCACCATCTCCCGGGTGCTGAACATGGGCGTCGCCTGGCACCGGTTCAGCGCCTTCTTCAACATCTACTTCAAGCGTGAGGACGACGGCGGCCAGGCGCTCGGCCCGCTGCCGGCGATGACCTCGAACGGTGTGCCGATCGACTTCGAGGACCCCGGCGAGGACGACGTCTTCGGCCGCGGCAAGATCGAGGACTTCACCTGGAAGGGGATGCTGGACTTCACCACCTGCACCGAGTGCGGGCGGTGCCAGAGCCAGTGCCCGGCCTGGAACACCGGCAAGCCCCTGTCACCGAAGATGGTGATCATGGACCTGCGGGACCACCTGTACGCCAAGGCCCCGTACCTGACCGGCGCGACCAAGGCGTCGGACAACGCCCCCGACTTCGCCGACTACTCGACGCTGCAGGCCAGCGACGAGCAGGTCTGGGCGTCGGGCTACGCCCGGATCGAGGGCACCAACGACGCCCAGGCGCACCGCCCGCTGGTCGGCACGTTGGAGGAGGGCGGGGTCATCGACCCCGACGTGCTCTGGAGCTGCACCAGCTGCGGCGCCTGCGTCGAGCAGTGCCCGGTCGACATCGAGCACGTCGACCACATCATGGACATGCGCCGCTACCAAACGCTGATCGAGTCCAGCTTTCCCTCCGAGGCCGGCGTGATGATGCGCAACCTGGAGAACCGCGGGAACCCGTGGGGCGTGGGCGGCACCGTCCGCGAGGACTGGATGAAGGACCTGGACTTCGCGGTCCGGCAGGTCGACGGCACGATCCCCGACGACGTCGAGTACCTGTTCTGGGTCGGCTGCGCCGGCGCCATCGACGACCGCGCGAAGAAGGTCACCAAGGCCGTCGCGGAGCTGCTGCACATCGCCGGCGTCGAGTTCGCCGTCCTCGGCAACGGGGAGACCTGCTCGGGCGACCCGGCCCGCCGGATGGGCAACGAGTTCCTGTTCCAGCAGCTGGCGGCCGAGAACGTCGAGACGCTGAACACCGTCTTCGAGGGCCGCGAGCCGGGGCGGCGGAAGATCGTCGCCACCTGCCCGCACTGCTTCAACTCGATCGGCCGGGAGTACCCGCAGCTCGGCGGCGACTACGACGTCGTCCACCACACCCAGCTGCTCGGCCAGCTGGTCGAGGACGGCCGGCTGACCCCGGTCACCCCGGTCGACCGCAAGGTCACCTACCACGACCCGTGCTTCCTGGGCCGGCACAACAAGGTCTACACCCCGCCGCGCGAGGTGCTGGGCGCCGTGCAGGGCCTGTCGACGCAGGAGATGCACCGGTGCAAGGACCGCGGCTTCTGCTGCGGCGCCGGCGGGGCGCGGATGTGGATGGAGGAGAAGATCGGCAAGCGGATCAACGTCGAGCGCACCGAGGAGGCGCTCGACCTCGACCCCGACGTCATCTCCACCGCCTGCCCGTTCTGCATCACCATGCTGAGCGACGCGGTCACCAGCAAGAAGCAGGCCGGCGAGGCCAAGGAGCACGTCGAGGTGCTCGACGTGAGCCAGATCCTGCTGCGCTCGATGGCCCCGGCGGGCACGCCGGGCACCGGTTCGGGCCCGGAGGTCGGCACCGAGCCCGACGACCCGGCCGGGACCGGCTCGGCGGCCACCCGGCACTAGCAGGACCCCGGTGCCCCCCACCACTCGCAGGCTCGCGGCGGGCCCCTGCACCGGCGCCGCTCCAGCACGTCACCAGGGACACTGACGGCGTGAGCTTCATCTTCGGGGGCGTCCGCGGGCACGAGGACCCCGAGCTGGCGGCGGGCAACCGGCGCACCCGGCTGCACTACGCGCGGGACGTCAACGACGAGCGGGCGCTGGCCGACGACCGCCCGCCGGTCCAGCGCAACCGCGGCTGGACCTGGCTGGCCGTGGCGGCGGTCGCGCTCGCCGTGCTCGCGCTGGTCGGCCCCCGCGGGGCCGAGGACGTCCCGCTCACCGCCGACTGCGACACCCCGGCGATCGCGGTGGCCAGCAGCGTGGTCGCCCCCGGCGCGGTGCTCCGCTACCGGCTCACCGGCGCCGACGGCGTCGACTACGTCACCACGCTGGACGGCGCCCCGGTCCGGGGCGACGCCGGCAGCACGGTCAGCTACACCCCCACCGACGCCGGGCCGGCGCTGCGGCTGCGCCAGTGCCTGAGCCCGACGCTGGCGATCGCCGCCCCCGCCGGCGGCGGCCCGCACGAGCTGGCGCTGCTGCGGGTGGCCCCCGACGGCAGCACCGCGCAGGTCGCGGCGGTGCTGGTCACCGTCACCCGGTAGGCCCCTTCCCCAGCCGCACGGGGCCAGGAGGATGATCCGGGCACGTGACCCGCTCCACCCCCGACGCTCCGCCCGCGCCCCCCGGTCCCGCCTCGCACGGCGCCGTCCTGGTCGGCACCGCGATCGTGCTCACCGGCTTCAACCTGCGCACCGCGGTCAACAGCGTCGGCCCGGTGCTGGAGGAGGTCGAGCGCGGGCTGGGCATCACCTCCGGGCTGGCCGGCCTGATCACCAGCATGCCGCTGATCTGCTTCGCACTGATCGGCTTCGCCGGGCCCCCGCTCGCCGCCCGCTTCCGGGACGGGCACGTGCTGGCGGCCGCCCTGCTGGTGATGACCGCCGGCCTGCTGGGCCGCGTGGCCACCGACAGCGTGTGGGTCTTCCTGGCCGGCACGGTGGCGACCATGGTCGGCGGGGCGCTGGGCAACGTGCTGCTGCCGGGGCTGGTGAAGCGCTGGTTCCCCGGCCGCACCGGCCTGCTGGTGGGCGCCTACAGCACGGCGCTGGCGATCGGCGGCGCGGTGGCCAGCGTCTCGGCGGCCCCGATCGCCTCGGCCGCCGGCGCCGACGGCTGGCGCTGGGCGCTGGGCATCTGGGCGGTGTTCGCGCTGATCGCCGCACTCCCCTGGCTGTTCGTGCCGGTGCGGCCGGGAGCGTCGCGGAGCACGCACACCGCGGTCCGGCTGCGGACGCTGACCCGGAGCCCGCTGGCCTGGACGATGGCCGCCTTCTTCGGCCTGCAGTCGATGCAGGCCTACGTGATCGTCGGCTGGACCGCCCAGTACCTGCGCGACCAGGGCATGTCCGCGGCGGCCGCCGGGTCGCTGGTCGGACTGAACGCGCTGATCGTCATCCCGCTCAACGCCGTCGTCCCGCTGGGCGCGGTGCGGCAGCACCTGCAGCGGCCGATGCTGCTGGGCTTCGTCGCCTGCTACCTGGCCGGCTGGACCGGGCTGCTGCTCGCCCCGCTGACCGTGCCGTGGCTGTGGGTGTCGCTGCTGGGCCTGGGGATGGGCACCTTCGCCATGGTGCTGGCCCTGTTCGGCCTGCGCGGCCGCACCCCGGAGTCGGTCGCCGCGCTGTCGACCGTGGCGCAGGGCTGGGGGTACGCGCTGGCCGGCGTCGGTCCGCTGCTGGTCGGGCTGTTCCGGGGGCTCACCGGCGGCTACACCGGCATGTTCGTGCTGGCCTACACCGGCGTCGTCCTGCTCGGGCTGACCGGGTGGGCGGTCTGCCGGGAGCGCTACGTCGACGACGAGCTGCCCGGGCCGACGACGCCGAGCACCCGGCCGGCGGCCGAGGTGGAGGTCGCCGGCACCGAGCCGCCGATCGCCGTCCCCCCGGCCGATCGCTAGACCGACAGCTGCAGGGCGCGCAGCAGCTCGACCGCACGGTCACGGCGGAGCTGCGGCGAGCGGGTGAGCAGCGCGACCGCGACGACGTACTCGTCCTCACCGGCCCAGCCACGCCCCTCGGCGGCGAGCCGCGCGATGTGCTCGCGCACCTTCGGCTCGCGGCTGTAGGCGCCGAACTCCAGGCCCATGGCCAGGAAGTTCGCCACCCGGAAGCCCTGCTCCCCGGCCGCGGCCAGGGTGCCGGCGGGGTCGGAGTAGCTGGGCAGGGCGACCAGCACGTGGTCGAAGCCCGCCTTGATCAGCCGGAGCGCGAGGTCGTTGCCGTACCAGCCACCCCAGAGCTCGGGCATGAGCAGCTCGCCGTCGGGGGCGGGGAGATAGGGCGGGTTGGCGATCACCGTGCTGACCCGCTCACCGCCGGCGGAGTCGGCCCAGGCGAAGAAGTCGCCGTGCTCGACGGTGTACCGGTCGGCGACACCGAGCTCGGCGATGGTCTGCCGGGCCCGGGTCACCGAGGTCTCGCTGATGTCGGTGCCGTGCACCCGCAGCCCCGGCACCGCACGGACGACGTGCGCGATCGCCCGGGCGTCGCCGCTGCCGAGCTCGGCCACGCCCTCCTGCTCCCAGGGCACCAGGGAGGCGTACTGGGTCAGCAGCAGCTGGACCCCGAAGGCGTAGTGCGCCGACTCCTCGGCGCAGTCGAAGAAGCCGTCCGCCACGCGGTCGTCGGAGGCCGCTGGCAGCAGAACGGCGGTGTCCCGGGGATCCATGGCGGCCTCCCTACCCAGCACGGCCGCCCGTCACCCGGCCGCGCACGACTGTTCACCCACCGGCCAGCGAGTGGGGGTCACGGTCACGCGAGCGGCGTGGCGGCGTCGGGACGGCGGGTCTCGGCCCGGTTGAAGTTGCGGAACGACCGGGACGGCGTCGGGCCGCGCTGGTCCTGGTAGCGGGAGCCGTAGACCGACGAGCCGTAGGGGTGCTCGGCCGGCGAGGTCAGCTGGAACAGGCACAGCTGCCCGATCTTCATCCCCGGCCACAGCGTGATGGGCAGGTTGGCCACGTTGGACAGCTCGAGGGTGATGTGCCCGGAGAAGCCCGGGTCGACGAAGCCGGCGGTGGAGTGGGTGAGCAGGCCCAGCCGGCCCAGCGACGACTTGCCCTCCAGCCGGGCCGCCAGGTCGTCGGGGATGCGCACCACCTCCAGCGTGGAGCCGAGCACGAACTCCCCGGGGTGCAGCACGAACGGGTCGTCACCGGTCGGCTCGACGAGCGTGGTCAGGTCGTCCTGCTGCTGGGCGGGGTCGATGTGGGTGTACCGGGCGTTGTTGAAAACCCGGAAGAACCGGTCCAGCCGGACGTCGATGCTGGAGGGCTGCACCATCGCGTCGTCGAAGGGCTCGATGCCGAGCCGGCCGTCGGCCAGCGCGGCCCGGATGTCGCGGTCGGACAGCAGCATGCCGCGGAGTCTAGGGAACCGGGACCTTGGTCCCTGCCCGCGGCGGTCGGGTCAACAGGCGCACCGGGCTGCCGATGTACGTCGGACACGACCCAGTGCCGGAACGGCACGTTCCCGGAAGAGGGCCCCGTGGTGATGACGCGGCCGGCGCGGAGCGCGCCGCGGACGGTACGGACGGTCGTGCGCCCGACGGGTGTGGAGCGCACCTTCGCCGACGACGAGCTGATCGGGTCCAAGACCGACGCCCGCGGCGTGATCACCTACGCCAACGACGTCTTCCTGCGGGTCGGCCCCTACTCCCTGCACGAGGTCATCGGCCAGCCGCACAACCTGATCCGCCACCCGGACACGCCCAAGGCCGTGTTCAAGCTGCTCCGGGACACCCTGGCCACCGGCAGCGAGCTGTTCGCCTACATCGACAACCTGGCCGCGGACGGCGCGAACTACTGGGTGCTCGCGCACGTGACGCCGTCCCGCGACGCCGCCGGCCGGGTCGTCGGCTACCACTCCAACCGCCGCCGTCCGGCGCCCGCCGGCGTCGCCGCGGTGCGCCCGCTGTACGAGCAGTTGCTCGCCGAGGAGCGGCGCCACCCCAACGGCCGGGCCGCGGTGGAGGCCTCCTCCGCTCTGCTGCAGCGGCTGATCACCGAGCAGGCCGCCAGCTACGAGGACTTCATCTGGTCGGTCATCAGCGAGAAGTGGCGCTGACCGTGGGACGACGGAGCCACCGGGACGAGGCCGGCGAGCTGGCGGTGTACCGCGCGTTCGTGCAGTCGCTGACCGAGGCCTGCGACGCCGCCGCCCGCGGCGACCTGGAGTCCCGGGCGCGGCCGGTGCCCGGGTCCGACGACGTCCCCGAGCTGGTGGCGCTGCAGCACGCGGTCAACCGGGCGCGGGACGTCTCCGACGCGTTCGTGCGGGAGTCCCGTGCGGCCCTGACCTCGGCGGCCGACGGCCGGTTCCACCGCCAGGTGCTCCTCACCGGGCTGCCCGGTGCCTACCGGAACGGCGCCGCGGACATCAACGCCGCCCGCGACGCGATGGCCCGGACCCAGGAGCGGGTGCTGGAGGCGAAGCAGTCGCGGCTGGAGCTGGCCGACGACTTCGAGTCCGTCGTGCTGGCGATGAGCGAGGGCGTGGCCACCGCCGCCACCGAGCTGAGCGCCAGCGCTGCCGGGCTGACCGGTGCCGCCGGCGCGGCCAGCGACGAGGTCGGGCGGCCCGGGAGACGATCGTCTCGCTCAACCGCTCCTCGACCGAGATCCGGCAGGTCATCGCGCTGATCGAGACGGTGGCCGACCAGACCCGGCTGCTGGCGCTCAACGCCACCATCGAGGCGGCCCGGGCCGGCGAGCTCGGCAAGGGCTTCGCCGTCGTCGCGTCGGAGGTCAAGGACCTCGCCGACCAGACCGCGCGGGCCACCGAGCGGGTCACCACCCAGGTGGAGTCGGTGCGGGTGGCCTGCGAAGAGGTCGCCACCGTGATGACCAACGTCGGGAACACCGTCGACGAGATGACCGGGCTGGTCGACGGGATCTCCGCCGCGGTCGACGGCTCGTCGTCGCTGGGCACGGCCGGCACGGACAGCACCGGGCTCTCGCGGATGGCGGAGACGCTGCGGTCGGAGATGACCGGCTTCCTCGGCGTGATGCGGGGGTGAACCGGCAGAGCTGACCGGGGGGCTGACGCCGCACCCCGGGCGCTTGGTAGGCTCGTCGGCGCTGGGCGTGAGCCCCGCTGCGGGTGTAGTTCAATGGTAGAACATCAGCTTCCCAAGCTGACAGTGCGAGTTCGATTCTCGTCACCCGCTCTCCTCCCCTCCCGGGTCACCCCCGGGCTGCGGCTCCCGGGCCGGTCCGTTTGGCTGTGCCGGTGACCTCCTCCGACGTCCAGCTGCGCACCCTGCCGACGGCGGACCTCTCCCCCACCGAGCTGGGCGAGCTGCGCCGGTTCCTCGACACCGCCTTCGACTCGTTCGGCGACGACGACTGGAGCCACGCACTGGGCGGCGTGCACGTGCTGGCCACCGTCGACGGCGAACCGGCCGGCCACGCCGCCGTCGTCGGCCGCCAGCTGATCGCCGCAGGCGTCACGCTGCGCACCGGCTACGTCGAGGCGGTCGCCACCGCGGCGTCGTTCCGCCGCCGGGGCGTGGGGACGGCGGTGATGGCCGAGATCGAGCGGCTGGTCACCGGCGGGTTCGAGCTGGGGGCGCTGTCGGCCAGCACTGCCGGCGCCGCGCTCTACACCGCCCGTGGCTGGCTGCCCTGGACCGGGCCGACCGCCGCGCTCACCCCCGACGGGGTGCGGGAGACCGGCGACGAGAGCGTCTTCGTGCTGGCCACGCCGTCGACGCCGGTCGCGCTGGACCCGGCCGCCCGGCTGGTCTGCGACTGGCGCCGGGGTGATCTGTGGTGAGTCAGGCGGGCAGCAGCAGCGTGGCGTAGAGGGTCAGCCCCGGCCCGAACGCCATCGCCACCACCGGGCCGTCGACGTCGGCGAGCTCCTCCAGCACCAGCAGCACGGTCGCCGACGAGCAGTTGCCGTGCTCGGCCAGCACCCGCCGGGACGCGCTCATCTGCTCCTCGGCGAGCCCGAGCTGGTCGCGGACGACGTCGAGGATCCGCGGCCCACCGGGGTGCACCGCCCAGCCGGCGACGTCCTCCACCCGCAGCCCCGCGCCGGTCAGCAGCTCGTCGACGACGTCGCCGACGTGCCGGGAGAGCACGTCGGGCACCCGCGGGGACAGGCCCATCCGGAACCCGAGATCGGTGACGTCCCAGGTCATGTGGTCGGCGGTGGCGTAGTCGGTGCGGGCCACGGTGGCCGCGACCCGGCGGCCGGGCCGGGCTCCCGGCTCCACGACCACCGCGGCGGCGGCGTCGCTGAACAGCGAGTGGTTGACCACCTGCTCCAGCTCCGGGACGGCCGGCTGCACGTGCAGGCTGGTCAGCTCCAGGCACAGCAGGACGGCCGGCCTGGACCGCGCGGTCACGTAGTCGCCCACCGCGCCCAGCCCGGGCAGCGCCGCGTAGCAGCCCATGTGGCCGACCAGCAGCCGCTGCAGGGTGGCCGGCATGCCGAGGTCCTGGGCCAGCCGGATGTCCAGCCCCGGGGTGACGTAGCCGGTGCAGGAGGCGACGGCGAACAGGCCGATGTCGCCCGGCGCCAGACCGGCGGCGTCCAGGGCACCGGCCACGGCCTGCTTGCCCAGCGGCATCGCCTCGGCGACGTAGCGGAGCATCCGGGTCTCGGTGCCCGCCGCGGAGAGGTCCTCGTCGCCGGGGTAGACCACCGCGTGCCGGGTGCGCACGCCGGAGGCCATGAAGACCCGCTCCGCGGCGCGCAGTCCGTCGTAGCGGGGGGCGAAGTAGTCGCGCCAGACGGCGGACTGCTCGTAGGTGGTCGGCAGCGCCCGTCCGGCTCCGGTGACGACCGCGCTCACGGCCGCGGGCGGCTTCCGTCGGTCCTGCTCATGACCCGACCGTACGTCCGGGGACGGTCCCCCGCCCGCCGCGCTTGACCCCGTAGCCGGCGAAGAGGATGCCGGTGTAGGGCATGCTCCGCATCCGGACCCCCGCCCGCCGACCGCGCCGCCAGGACACCACGTCGCGTACCGACGGGCGCAGGCCGACCAGCCGGAGGTCCAGCCCCAGCCGATCCGCGGTGGCCAGCAGCTCGCGTCGGTCGACGAACAGCGCCGGGTCGTGGATGCCCGGCGGCGGCCCGCCGGGCAGTCGCTCGGCGATCCGGACGGCCACCAGCGGAGCGAGCCGGGTGGCTGCGATCGAGTCGATGACCAGCACGCCACCGGGCTTGAGCAACCGGGCGCTCTCGGCGAGCACCTGCCCGGGGTCGTCGACGTGCTCGAGGATCTCCCCGGCGGTCACGACGTCGGCGCACCCGTCGGCCAGCGGCACCGCCAGCACCGACCCGCGCACCGGGATGACGCCGTGCTCGCGGGCGATGCGCAGCCCCGCCAGGCCGATGTCCACGCCGACGTGCCGGTACCCCAGCCGCCTCACGTGCGGGGCCATCAGGCCACCACCGCACGCCAGGTCGACCAGGACGGCACCGGGACCGGACGCCGGAGGCACGTGACCGGCCCGCGAGGCGGCGATCCACTGGAGCATCGCGAAGCCCCCGTGCGGGTCCCACCACTGGTCGGCCAGCTCGTCGTACTG
This sequence comes from Modestobacter sp. SYSU DS0511, assembly GCF_054050755.1. Lineage (NCBI taxonomy): Bacteria > Bacillati > Actinomycetota > Actinomycetes > Geodermatophilales > Geodermatophilaceae > Modestobacter > Modestobacter sp. SYSU DS0511. The sequence continues at coordinate 61,704 of NZ_JBJGZY010000013.1, read as the reverse complement.
CGCCGGGTCGTTGCGCTGCACGCCGCCGACGCTACTTGCCCTTGAGGGGGTCGTGCCCCCAGTTCATCAGGCTGTACCGCCAGCGGGACGTCTCGACGTCCTCCTTCGCCGGCTCCTGCGCCAGGTGGCGCTTGACGTAGCCGGTGACCTTCCGCATGTGCGCGAGGTCGTCGTCGGTCAGGTCGGCCTTGTTCGTGCGCAGCAGCTCGACGATCCGCCGGCCCGACTCGTGCCCGGTCGACTCCCCGGAGCCGCCGTCCTTCTGCCCCACCGACTGCGACTCCTCGGTCCGCAGCCAGCGCTCGAGCTCGCCGGCGGTCGTGTTCACCGCCGCGCCGAACTCGCGGCGGATCGCGTCGGCGTCCTCGGCCTGGTGCTCGGGCATGGCGGCTCTCCCGGGTGTTGATCGACTCCGCCTGCGGTACCGCGGGGAGGTGGCCGAGAAACTGACCGACGCCGAACGGACCGCCCGGGTCCGGGGCGAGACCCCCGAGCAGGTGCTGGACCGGAACGTGAACGAGGCCCTGCAGGAGATGCGGGTGGTGATCACCGGCGTCCAGGTGCTCTTCGCCTTCCTGCTGACCCTGCCGTTCCAGTCCCGCTTCGCCGACCTGGGGACGTTCGGGGTCACCGTCTACTCGGTGGCGCTGATCAGCTCGGCCGGCGCCACGGTGAGCCTGGTGGCGCCGGTCTCCTTCCACCGCACGCTGTTCCGGCGGCAGCAGAAGGCGGCGATCGTGCGCTACGCCGACCGCGGCCTGGTCATCGGCCTGGGCCTGCTGCTGATCGGCATCGCCGCCGCGCTGCTGCTGGTCATCGACGTGGTGCTCGGGCGCTGGCAGGCGGTCGCGGTCTGCGCGGTGGTCGGGACGCTGGGCATCGTCACCTGGTACGCCCTGCCGCTGCGCCGCCGGCTGCGCGCCGACGGCTGACGTCGACTCCTAGGCTCCCTGCCGTGTCGAGCCCCGGGATCCCGCCGTGTCCGTGACCGTCGTCGGCAGCCTGAACGAGGACCTGGTGGTCACCGTCGACCGGCTCCCCGGGCGCGGCGAGACCGTCGTCGGTTCGGCCGTGGCGCTGCTGCCCGGCGGCAAGGGCGCGAACCAGGCCGCGGCGGCCGGCCGGCTCGGGCGCGGCGTGCACATGGTCGGCCGGGTCGGCGACGACCCGGCCGCCGGCCGCCAGCTCGCCGCGCTGGCCGACGCCGGGGTGAACGTCGGTCGGGTGCAGCGCACCCCCGGCACCTCCACCGGGTCGGCGACGATCCCGGTGGAGGCCGGCAGTGGGGAGAACCTGATCGTCGTCGTCCCCGGGGCGAACGCCGCGCTCACGCCGGACGACGTCGACGTCGAGTCGGTGCACCGCGCGGGCGTGCTGCTGCTGCAGCTGGAGAGCCCGCTGGAGACGGTGCGGGCCGCCGCGGCGGCCACCGGCGGCACGGTCGTGCTCAACCCGGCACCGCCCCGGCCGCTGCCCGCCGAGCTGCTCGCCGCCGTCGACGTGCTGGTGCCCAACGAGCCGGAGCTGCGGGCACTGGCCGGCGACCCGGACGGCGACGACTCGCCGGCCGCCCTGGCCGCGCTGGCCCGCCGGGTGGCCACCGGCGACGTGGTGGTGACCCTGGGCGGGCGGGGTGCGCTGGTGGTGCCGGCCGAGGGGCCGGCGCTGCTGCAGGCGCCCCCACCCGTCGACGCCGTGGACACCACCGGTGCCGGCGACTGCTTCTGCGGCGCGCTGAGCAGCGCGCTGGACCGCGGGGCCGGACTGGCCGAGGCGGTGCGGTACGCCGTCACCGCCGCGGCACTGTCGACCACCGGGCCGGGTGCGCGGGGCGGGCTGCCCGACGACGACGCCGTCCGGGCGCTGCTGCCCCGCACCCCACCTGCCGGGCCGGTGGCCTGAGGCGCCGGGTTTCCGGGCCGGACGGTCGGGCATCCGCCCAGGCATGACCGAGAGCGCACAGCAGCACCCCAGCGAGCCCGCCGAGGGCGGCGACCCCGCCGTCGACCAGGAGGGCGGCCGCACACCGCACCCCGACCAGCCCGCCGAGGGCACGGAGGAGGCGGCCGAGGACGGGCTCGACCCGGAGAACCGCGTCACCGGCGCCTGAGCCGGGCGCGGCTGGCCCGGCGCCCGCCGGGTCAGCCGCGCGGCGCCCGTCCCTCGGCCGCCTCCCCGGGCTCGACCGTCTCCCCCGACTCGGGCTGCTGCGGCGGCAGGTCCGGCGCGCGCGGTGCCCGGCGCGGTGGTGCGGTCGGCCGGCGCACGGACGAGCTGCGGTCCCGGGACACGGGCACGGCGCCCTCCTCCAGCACGGCCGCCCGGCCCGCCCGGGCGACGCTGCCTCCCATGATGACCGTCACAGGCGGGGACCGAGCTCGACCCGGTCCGACCCGTGGGTGATACTGGGTCTGACATTCATTCCCATCAGGCATCCACGTGAGGACCCGCCGTGCCCCGCCCTGCCCAGCTCCGCCGCCCCACGCTCGCCGCGCTGGCCGCCACCGCCACGCTCACCCTGGCCGCCTGCGGCAGCTCCGGCGGCGCCGGCACCACGACCAGCGAGGCCGACGCGGACAACTGCCCCGGCGAGGTCGTCGACGTCGTCGTGTCGGTGAGCCAGTGGGGCGATGTCGTCGAGCAGCTGGGCGGCGACTGCGCCACGGTGACCACCGTGCTCGCCTCCTCCGCCGTCGACCCGCACGACTACGAGGCCACCTCCGCCGACATCGCCGCCTTCACCGAGGCCGAGCTGGTCGTGCTCAACGGCGCCGACTACGACCACTGGGCCGCCGACGCGATCGCCTCGCTCGACTCGGACCCGGCCGTCGTCGACGCCGCCGAGGTCGTCGGGATCGAGACCGAGGAGCACACCGAGGGCGAGCACGCCGAGGAGGAGGGCCACGCCGAGGAGGAGCACGCCGAGGAGGAGCACGCCGAGGAGGGGCACGGCCACGGCGGGGTCAACCCGCACCTGTGGTACTCCCCCGAGTACGTCCAGGCCGTCGCCGCCGCGGTGACCGAGCAGCTCAGCGAGCTGTCGCCGGACGCCGCCGACCACTTCGCCGAACAGGCCGAGGCCTGGGAGTCCGACCTCCAGCCCTACCTGGACGAGATCACCGCCCTGCAGTCCGCCGCCGCGGGGCGCAGCTACGCCGCCACGGAGAGCGTGTTCGAGTACACCGCGGAGGCGGTCGGCCTGACCGACGCGACCCCCGAGGGCTACCGGGAGGTGGCGAGCAACGAGGCCGAGCCGGCACCGGGCGACGTGGCCGCGTTCGAGGCCGCGCTCTCCGACGGCTCGGTCGACGTGCTGGTCTACAACACCCAGACCGAGGGCAGCGTCCCCGAGCAGCTGCGGGCCACGGCCGAGGCAGCCGACATCCCGGTCGTCGAGGTGACAGAGTCGGTGCCGGACGGCGAGACCTCGTTCGTCTCCTGGCAGCTGTCCCAGCTGGAGCAGCTCTCCGACGCACTCGGTGGGGGTCAGTGACCGGCATCCAGACGGCCGACCCGGCCGCCGCGCCCCCACCGGCGCTCGTCCTCGACGACGTCTCGGTGGTGCGCGGCGGCCGGGTCGTCTGGTCGCAGGGCACGCTCACCGTGCCCACCGGCGCCGTCGTCGGGGTCATCGGCCCGAACGGCGCGGGCAAGACCACGCTGTTCCAGCTGGCCCTCGGACTGCTGCCCCCGGCCACCGGCCGGGTCGAGGTGCTCGGCCGCACCCCGCGCCGGGGTGACCGCCGGATCGGCTACGTGCCGCAGAACTACACCGCCGCCCTGGGCGAGACCGTCCGCGCCCGGGACCTGGTCATGCTGGGCCTGACCGGCGGGCGCTTCGGGCTGCGCCGCGCCTCGACCGCCGAACGTGCCCGGGTCGACGAGGCGCTCGACCGGGTCGGTGCGACCGGCTACGCCGACCGGCGGATGTCGGAGCTCTCCGGTGGCCAGCAGCAGCGGGTCGCCATCGCCCAGGCGATCGTCGACGACGCCGAGCTGCTGCTGCTCGACGAGCCGCTGGCCAACCTCGACCTGCGCAACCAGCACGAGGTGGTCACCCTGCTCGGCGAGCTCACCCGCTCGCGGCAGGTGACCATCATGGTCGTCGTGCACGACCTCAACCCGCTGCTCCCGGTGCTCACCGACGCCGTGTACCTGCTCGACGGGCACCCGCACCACGACCCGATCGACGCCGTCGTCACCGAGGACCTGCTCACCCACCTGTACGGCACCCCGGTCCGGGTGGTGCGCACCGCGCAGGGCGACCTCTTCACCCGGGGCGGTTGAGCCGTGGTCCGCTTCCAGGAGAACTGGCTGCAGGTGCTGCAGACCTCGTTCATGCAGCACGCGCTGATCGGCGGGTCGCTGGTCGCGCTCACCGCGGGGCTGATGGGCTGGTTCGTCGTCACCCGGCAGAACGCCTTCGCCGCGCACGCGCTGGCACACATCGGCTTCCCCGGCGCCACCGGCGCGATCCTCGTCGGCGCGCCGGTGACCCTGGGCCTGGCGGTGTTCTGCGTCGGCGGCGGACTGCTGATCGGCCTGTTCGGCAAGCGGGTGGCCGAACGGGAGGTCGCCACCGGCACGATCCTGGCCTTCGCCACCGGCCTCGGCGTGCTGTTCGCCTCGCTCGCCACCGCCAACGCCAGCCGCACCACCGCCGTCCTGTTCGGCAACCTGCTGGCGATCTCCACCGACCAGCTGTGGGTCTTCGGCGGGTTCACCCTGCTCGTGGTCGGCGCGCTCGCCGTGATCGCCCGCCCGCTGGTCTTCTCCTCGGTCGACCCGGCGGTGGCCGAGGCGCGCGGCGTGCCGGTGCGCGCGCTCGGGGTGGCGTTCGTGGTCCTGCTCGCCCTCACCATCACCATGGCCGTGCAGGTGGTGGGCACCCTGCTGCTGTTCGCGCTCGTGGTCACGCCGGCCGCCGCGGCGCTGCGGATCACCGCCCGCCCCGGGATGGTGGCCGCGCTCGCCGTCGGGATCGCGCTGGGCAGCGTCTGGCTCGGCCTGGTGCTCTCGGCCATGGTCAACCTGCCGCCCAGCTTCTTCGTCACCACCCTCGCCGTCCTCACCTGGTCGGTCACCCTGGTCGTCACCCGGGACCGCACCCCGCGCCGGGCCACCGAACCGGTGGTCGACCACGCCCCGCTGGTCGTCGACCGGGCCGGCTGACCGCTGCCCGCCCGGCCCGGGCGGGTGATCGACATCTCAGCCCCCGAACGGGTTCTCGTGCCTCGGGGGCTGTTTTGCGCCAGCAGGTGCGGGGGAAGCTCGGGATCATGCCGAACAACGACACCGACCACCAGCGGATGGACCAGAACGCCCCCAGCGGGGCCGAGGACGCGCGCGCGGAGCAGCAGCCGCTGGCCCGCATGCTGGCCAACCCGCGCCGGGTGCGCCGGGCCTGAACCACCGGGCCTGAACTACCGGGCCAGAACCACCGGGTCCTGACCGTCGGGGCCTGACCGCACCCCGCCGCGGACCTGCGACGTCGTCGTCCCAGCAGCCTCACGGAACCCCTGCCGTCCCGGCTGGTGCCGTGTGCCACGATGGCGCTGCGCGAGCGCCCGGACACGTCGGCGTGCCGCGAACTGCTCCGTCACGTGGTGCTGCACGATCGCTGGCGTGACTGCCGCAGCCCTTCCCCTGCACACGGCCGACGACGGGCCGGCACCCGTCCGTCGTTCCCGCGCGGAGCGTCAGGAGATCGTCCTGGACACCGCCGAGCGCCTGTTCTCGGCACGCAGCTCGCGCAGTGTGGGCATGGACGAGCTGGTCCGCGAGACCGGGCTGGGCAAGATGACGGTCTACCGGCTCTTCAAGAGCAAGGACGACCTGGTCGGGGCCTACCTGGCGCGCAAGGCGGCCACGGTGCTGTCCTACATCGACGCGGAGCTCATCCGGCTGGAGGGCGACCCGCGGGCCGCCCTGCTCTCGGTGGTCGACGCGGTGGAGCGGGACGTCACCCGCACCGGCTTCCGCGGCTGCCCGTTCACCAACGTCAGCAGCGAGTACGACGACCCGCAGCACCCGGCCCGCAGCGCCGCCGCCGACTACAAGTTCGAGCTGCACACGCGGCTGGAACGGCTGGCCGCCGAGGTGGTGCCCGGCGGCGGCGGTGAGGACCTGGCCGCGCAGGTGCACCTGATCATCGACGGCATGTACCTCTCCGGTGGCCTCCTCGGCCCCGACGGGCCGGCCGCGCACGGCCGCCGGCTCGCCGAGAAGCTGGTCGACGCCGCCGTCCGGGACGCCACCGCCTGACACCTCCTCCGGGATCAGGTCTCCTGATCGTGATGGCTCCTGGCTCAGCACAGGAGGTGAGCCAGGAGCACCGACGGTGAGCCAGGAGCACCGACGGTGAGCCAGGACGGGCCTGGACGACGACCGCGGGCTGGACGGCGACCACGCCGCCCGGACGACGACCGACCGTGGCACGACGGGCAGGACGGCGTCCGGACCCGCAGGATCGGGTCATGACCGACCGCTCGCGCCCCGACCTCGACGACGACACCGTCACCGCGGTGGGCAAGCTCTCCGAGGCCCTCGAGGCCGTCGAGCACGCCCGCGGCATGCTCTACGGCTTCCACCAGCTCACCGGCCGCGCCGACCTGCTGCTGCAGGACGCCGTCGACCTCTTCCGCCAGGCCGGGCACGGCGGGTTCGCCGACGACCTGGACCGTGAGCTGGTCGGCCGCAACGTCATCGCCGACCGGTGGACCTTCCAGATCGTCGAGGACTACGACGCCAACTACTGGTCCACCTTCCGCGACTTCGACCGGCAGGCCCGCGACGCCTTCACCGACGGAGAGCGGCACGTCTTCGAGGCGCGGATGAAGCAGCGCGAGCGCACCCACGGCCACCCCCGGCACGAAGCCGGCCCGGTCCTCGACGAGTAGCCAGGGTGCGGACGGGCGGACCCCCGCGAGGGTCGGCCCGTCCGCGTTCCGGCTGCTCAGAGAACTGGAGCGATCCGACCGACGTGATCGGTGGCCGCCTCGTAGGCGGCGCCGGCCGCCAGCAGCGTGCCCTCGTCGAACGGCCGGCCCATGAGCTGCATGCCCAGCGGCAGGCCCGCCGCGTCGAAGCCGGTCGGGACCGCCAGCGCCGGCAGCCCCGTGAGGTCTGCCGGCGCGGTGAGCCGCACCATCGCCAGATCGACCGCCTCGGTGGTCCCGTCGCCCCAGGTCACCTCCATGGCATCCACCTCGGGCGCCGGAAACGGCTGGACCGGCGCCACGACCACGTCGACGTCGGTGAACAGCTGTGCCCAAGCCCGCTGCATCAGCGTCCGCACCCGCAGCGCCTTGATGTAGTCGGTGGCCAGCACCAGCTCCCCCACCTCCAGCGACATCCGCGTCTCCGGTCGGTACAGATCAGCCTTCTCGCGGAGCATCTCCTGGTGATAGGCGGCCGCTTCCGGGAGCACGATCGCCCACTCCGCGGCCATGACCTGGTCGGGATACGGGATCTCCACCTCGTGCACCTGTGCTCCGAGACCGACGAGGACGTCGACCGCCGTGCGGACCGAGCGCTCGACCTCCTCCTCGACGTGGTCGAAGAAGAAGTTGGACGGGACGCCGATGCGCAGGCCTGCCACGCCCTCGTCCAGCCCGGCCGTGTACCCGGGCACCGGGACGTCCACCGAGGCGGGGTCCAACGGGTCGTGGCCGGCGATCGCGTCCAGGACGAGCGCGGCGTCCGAGACCGTGCGGGTCAGCGGCCCCACGTGGTCCAGCGACCAGGACAGCGAGGCCACACCGCGCCGCGACGTCCGCCCGTAGGTCGGCTTGAGGCCCACCGTGCCGCACAGGTTCGCCGGGATCCGGATGGACCCTGCGGTGTCGGTGCCCAGGCCGACCAGGCACGACCCTGCCGCGATGGCGGCGCCGGAGCCGCCACTGGACCCACCGGGGATCCGGCTGCTGTCCCAGGGGTTGCGAGTGGTGTGGGTCCGGCCCCCGTATGCGAACTCGTGGGTGTGCGTCTTCCCGACCATCACCATCCCGGCCGCGCGCAACTGCTGCACGGCAACGGCGTCGGTGTCGGGGACGTGTCCCTCGCGAACCTTCGAGCTGGCTGTCGTCGGGACGCCGGCCGTGTCGTACAGGTCCTTCACACCCAGCGGGATGCCGTGCAGCGGCCCGCGGCGTCGACCGGCGGCGATCTCCCGTTCGGCCGCCGCGGCCTCCTCGCGAGCCGTGTCCGCGCAGACGTGCGCAAAGGCACCGATCACGGGCTCGGTGGCCTCAAGACGAGCCAGGACGGAGTCGGTGAGCTCCACCGGGGAGAGCCGACCGGCGGTGATCTCCTCGGCGGCCTCGGTCAGGGACAGCGCGTAGGGCTCCACGGTCATGCCTCCCAGCGGGCGTCGAAGGCGGTCGCCGGAGGGGTCTCCCCCAGCGGCACGTCGTCGAGCCGGTCGATCAACGCGTACATGTCGGCGAGGGTCCGGCCCACGGCGTCGAGGCGGTCGGGGGACAGTTCGAGGCGGGCACCGCGGGCGGCGTGCGCCAGCGCCTCGGGCGGGAACGAGCGGGGGGACGTGGTCACGGGTGGATCTCCCGGTCTCGGAGGGGCGGGTACGGAGGTGGTCAGGTCACGACGAGCAGGTCGGTCAGCCGGGACGGGTCGGCGCGGAGATCAGCGACGGGCGTGTCCAGCAGGATCGAGCCCTTGACCATCACCACGATGCGGTCGCAGGCCCGTAACGGGATCTCCGGGCCCTGCTCCACCAGGAGGACGGCGACACCGGAGTCGGCCACGGTCCGCAGTGCGGCGATCGAGTCGTCGACCACCGAGGGCTGCAGGCCCTGGGAGAACTCGTCGACGGCGATCAGCCGAGACCCCGCCAGGAGCGCGCGGGCCAGCCCGACCTGCTGCTTCTGACCACCGCTGAGCGTGCCGGCCGTCTGGTCGACCCGGTCCCTGAGCAACGGGTAGACCGCGTGCACGTCGACCGGCGGGCGGTACCCCCGACGGGTGGCCAGCCGGAGGTTCTCCCCGATCGTGAGGTCGGGGAAGACCCCGCGGTCGTCGGGCATGAGGGTGAAACCGGCCCGGGCCAGCAGTTCAGGCCGGCCGGGGGGCACCGCGGCCCCATCGATCCGCACCTCGCCGGAGAACACCCGACACAGTCCGAACAGGCTCTTGAGCAGGGTGGTCTTGCCGACGCCGTTCCGGCCCAGGACCCCGACGACCTCACCGGGCTGCACCTGCAGCGAGAGGTCGTTGACGATGCGGGTGTCCTTGTAGCCGCCGGTCAGCGAGGACAGTTCGAGCATCAGGCCACCCCCAGGTAGGCGCGTCGCACCTCGTCGTGGGCGGAGACCTCCGCCATGGACCCCTCGACCAGGACCCGGCCGTCGGCCAGGACGACCACCCGATCGGCCAGCTCGCGGACGATCTCCATGTCGTGCTCGACGGCTATCAGCGTGCAGCCGGTCCGTTCCGCGACATCCCGGAGCGTGCGGGCGAGCGCGATCGAGTCCTCGTGCGAGAGGCCGGCGGCCGGTTCGTCGAGCAGCAGGATCCGCGGCCCCCAGGAGAGCACCATCGCCAGCTCCAGCACCCGCCGATCGGCCAGGGAGAGCTCGCTGGCGGGCGCGTCGTCGGCTTCGAGGAAGCGGTCGATGAGCGGGAGGGAGACCGGCTCCTGCACCGCCTCGGCGCGTGCGATCGCCAGGTTCTGCGCGGGTGTGAGGCCCAGGAACACGCTGGGGACCTGGAAGAGGCGCCCCAGCCCCAGCCGGGCGCGTTCGTACGGGGCCCAGCTGGTCACGTCCTGCCCGGACAGCTGCACCCGTCCCTGCTCGGGCAGGTGCTCGCCGGCCAGGACGCCGAGGAAGGTGGACTTCCCGGCACCGTTCGGCCCGATCAGGCAGACCACCTCCCCGCTGGCCACGCGCAGGTCGACGCCCTTGATGACCGGGACGGGCCCGAAGTCCTTCTCCACGTCGTGGGCGGCGACCGCGGGGGCCGCGGCGTCCACCGGAGGGAGGGCGGTCCGGGGGCGGACCACGCCGGTCAGCACCGCACCGCCGGCGGCCTTCTCCCGCACCGGCCGGCGGAGCAGGGTGCGGCCGAGGCCGACGAGCCCCTCCGGGGCGAAGCGGACGACGAGGAGGAACAGCACCCCCATGAGCAGCAGATACCAGCTGCCCAGTACGTCGCCAAGCGTCTGCTCGCCCAACGTGACCAGCCCCGCGCCGAGGAACGCACCGGAGATCGTGCCCAGACCACCCACGGCCAGCCAGACCAGCACCTCCGTGGACAGCACGATGCCGGCGGCCGACGGTGAGACCAGGCCCATCACGGGCGCGGCGACGGCGCCGGCCACCGCGCTCACCGCGCCGCTCACCGCCAGGGCCGTCGTCTTGACCCGGCGAGGGTCGATGCCGAGGTGCTCGGCGCGCTGCTGGTCGCTGCGGATGGCGAGGAACCGCCGTCCGAGCGGGCCGCGCAGCACGACCAGCCAGACCACGAGAACCGTGACGACCACGACGGCGGCGGTCCGGTAGTAGGTTCCGACGACACCGCTCTCGGAGAAGACGACCAGGCCGTTGGTGCCGTTGGTCAGCCCCGTCCAGGAACGCGCCCCCTGGCTCGTGACCAGCGTCAGGGCAAGGGTGAGCACCGCCATGGTCGCCGGCATGGCGCGACGCCCCAGGCCGGCCAGCCCCACGAGGACCGCCACCAGCGTCGCGACGAGGACCCCGGCGAGACCGCCCAGGACCATCGGCAGGCCGTGGGCCGCAGCGATCGCCGAGCCGTAGGCACCGATGCCGAAGAAGGCCGCGTGACCGATGCTCACCACACCCGCCCGGCCCCACGCAACGTCGAGACCGAAGGCGAACAGGCCGTAGACCAGGGCCAGGGTCAGCAGTGCCAGCGGGTAGGGCAGCAGCACGAAGGGGGCAGCGGCCAGGGCCAGGACCGCGGCGCCCAGCGCCACCGCGTGCCCGGCCCCGAACCGGCCGCGCAGGTCGGAGATCACCCGCAGTCCTTCGTCTGGTCGTCCTCGACCACACCGAGCTCCTCCTGGACCCGGTAGGCGCCCCCGTCGATGGTGGTGAGGAACATCGGGGCCCGGCTCACGTGGTCCTCCGCGTCGAAGCTCACCGTCCCGGTGAGGCCCTCGTACTCCAGCTGGCCCATCTGCTCGCTCACCGCATCGGCATCCGTGGAACCCGCCTGCTCGAAGGCCTCGGCGACGAACCGCATGCCGACGTAGGCGTTGCCGGCCACCCCGGAGATCGGGTCCTGGGTGTCGTACGCCTCGCGGTAGCGCTCGACGAAGGCCTCGTTGGCGGCCCCCGGAGCCTGGTCGGTGTACCGGACGACCTGGGTCCGGCCGTCCAGCAGCGCACCGAGGCCGGGGTAGAACTGCTGGTCCACCGAGGTTCCGGTGAGCCCACGGCCCTCCAGCAGCCCGAACTGGTCGGCCTGCTTGACCAGCGAGACCGCGTCGCCGCCGACGACGGCGGAGAGGATCCAGTCGGGGTCGGCGTCGGCCAGCTTCCTGATCACCGGCTGCCAGTCCGAGGTGCCCAGCGGGGAGTACTCCTCGGCCACCACGGTGGCTCCGGCGGACTCGACCAGCTCGCGGGCGGTCTCGTGGTAGGTCCGCGGGAAGACGTAGTCGTTGCCCACGAGCGCCACGTTCGGCCCGAACTGCTCGATCATCGCCGGCACCAGGTCGGTCAGGAGCTGAGCGGGTGTCTCGCCGAAGGGCCAGAAGTGCGGGCTGCAGAAGTCCAGCGCGGTGGCGATCGCCTGGGACATCGGGACACCGGCCTGCTCGGCGACGTTGGCCGCGGCGATGGTCGTGTCGTCGGTGATCGTCCCGAAGACGTAGTCCACCTGCTCCTGCTGAACCAGCCGCTGCGCCGCCTGGGTGGCGGTGGCCGGGTCGGCCTGGTCGTCGAGGAACACGACCTCGACCGGCTGGCCGAACACCCCGCCGTCGGCGTTGATGTCCTCGATGGCCAGGTCGAAGCCCTGCTTCATGGCGATCCCCTCCGGGGCCGCGGGCCCGGTCACGGGGGCGAGGAAGCCGATCTTCAGCGGCTCGTCGGCGCTGCCCTGGTCGGCGCCCCCTCCGCCGCCGACGGAGCCACCGCAGGCCGTGAGGGCCAGCAGCAGCGCGCTGCTCCCGGCCAGTGCGACCCGTCGCGAGCCGGTCACGCGACGTTCCGAGTTCTTGTGGACCACGAGGGCAACCTCCAGGACAGGCCCGCGGGGCGGGCGGCGATCAGGACGACGAGAGCGGCGAAGAGGAGAAGTTCGGCGACGGTCTCCGTGAGGTACCGCCGCAGGACCGAGGAGAGGAGTGCGACCACGAACGCACCCGCCACGGGCCCGGTCAGCGAGCCCGGCCGGCCGATCAGGACGGCGAAGAACGCCGGGGCGAGGAAGGCGACCCCCATGCCCGGGGTCAGGCCGAGGGTGGGGCTCTGCAGGGCACCGGCGAGCACGGCCAGGACGGTCCCGACGGCGAACGTGCCGGCGATCATCAGCCGGGGTGGGATCCCGAGCACCGCGGCCATGTCGCGGTTGCCGATCGAGGCCCGCAGCTTGAGACCGAGGGTGGTGCGGTAGACCACCAGCAGGGCGAGGACGACGACGGCCAGGGAGACGCCGGTGGTCACCAGCCGGTAGGTCGGGAAGGGCACGCCGAGCACCTGCGTGCTGCCCTCGATGGGCGCCTCGACCGACCGCGGCGTCGCCCCGAACACGGCCTCGGCCAGCTGGCGCAGGACGATGCCCAGGCCCCACATCGCCAGCAGCGTGGCGAGCATGCCCCGGCTGTAGAGCTCCCGGAGCACGGACCACTCGGCGAGCAGCCCCAGCGCGACGGCGACCAGCACCGCCAGCAGCACCCGCGGGACGAAGGGGACGGGGGCCAGCGCGTACATGAGGTAGGCGCCCACCATCACCAGGTCGCCGTGGGCCACGTTGACCACACCGAGCTGCCCGAAGACCAGACCGAGGCCGAGCGCCAGCAGCGCGTAGAACCCGAAGAGGTTGGCGGTGGACAGGACGAAGGAGATCAGCGAGTCCACGGACGTCCGCCGTCCCGGTCACCGACGCCGCAGCGCGGCCCGGTTCTCTGTGACAGCTGCATGGGAGCGGTCCACCTCGCGTTCAGCCCGGCCGGATGGCGGGCTGGGGGCCCGCGCCCGACGTCCTGGTTCGGCTCCCGGGCTGGCGGACCAGGCCGGGCAGTGCGAGGAGTCTGGGAAACAGCGCTACGTCGTCGCCGCAAATCGGTAACAAACACTGCTTAAGTTCCCACTTCCCTGACAGCGGGTTCGGGAGGGAGCGGGAGCCATGACCCGGAGCGACGCGGCGGAGAACGTCGAGCGGCTGTTGCGCGCGGCACGGGATGCGGTTGCGGCCGAGGGACCTGGTGTGGGCGTGCGGGCCATCGCCGACCGGGCCCAGGTCGGGCTCTCCACCCTGTACCGGCACTTCCCTGACAAGGGCAGCCTGATCGACGCCGTCTCCGTGCAACGGTGGGGGGAGATGAACGAGCTGGCGCGCCAGCCGGTCACTTCCGGTGCCGTGCTCTCCCGGATCGTGCAGCTCACCGACACCTTTTCCCGCATGGTGAGCGCCGACGACGGGTTCATCGCGGCCGCCGGCATCCGGATCGGGCGGGTGCCGGCCCCCATCCACGGACCCAAGGCAGCCTTCGACGCGGCCCTGGCGGGCCTCTGGGTCCAGGCCCAGCGCGACGGCGAGGTGCACCGGCACTCGGACCCCCGGGACCTGATGGAGCTGACCGGGGCGATCCGGGAACGCACCCGTCGGGCTGCCCAGCTACGGCTGCTGGTCCAGGGGGTCTGCGTCCGACCCGAGGAGGGGACCGCCATCCTGGCCCGGCACCTGCGCGCCCCGGATCCCGTCTACCTCTGACCGGTCCGGGTCCGGCCGCTCGCCAGCGGATCGGCGGGCGCGCAGACTCGGGCGATGACCACGCCGACACCTGATGATGCCCGCGACGTCGGTCCGCTCGGCAGCGCCGTCTCATCGCCCGCCGGGAACGACGACGCCGACGGCATGGCCGGGCCGGTGAGCCCGCCGCCGGAGACCGAGCCCGACGCCTCCCGGGAGGACGGCTCCGCGGACCCCAACTGACCCGCCGCGTCCGCCTCCCACGCTCTTCGTCCGCGTTCCACGCGCTGCACCACGTGGAACGCGGACGAAGAGCGGGGAAGGACTCCGGGGTGCTTGCTCCCGGTCACCGGTCGGCAATAGCGTTTGTTACCCGCGGGTAGACCGCCCGTGCCGACCGGCCCCGCACCCAGGAGCGCTCTGCTGATGAGCCACTACACGGCCAACCTCCGCGACCTCGAGTTCAACCTCTTCGAGTTCCAGAGCACCAAGGACCGGTTCGGCACCGGACCCTTCGAGCAGATGGACGCCGAGACCGCCCGCGGGGTGCTCACGGAGGTCCGGCGTCTCGCCGAGGGGCCGCTGGCAGCTTCCTTCGCCGACGCCGACCGCAACCCGCCGGTCTTCGACCCGGCCACGCACTCGGTGACGCTGCCGGAGTCGTTCAAGGAGTCGTTCCGGGCGGTGGAGGCCGGCGAGTGGTGGCGGCTGGACCTGCCCGAGGAGCTCGGCGGTTTCGGCGCCCCGTTCAGCCTGCGGTGGGCGGCCTTCGAGATGATCCTCGGCGCCAACCCGGCGGTGTTCATGTACGGCTCGGGCGCGACGTTCGCGGCGATCCTGCACTCCCTCGGCACCCCGGAGCAGCAGCGTCTGGCCGAGCTGATGATCGAGCACCTGTGGGGCGCCACCATGGTGCTCACCGAACCCGATGCGGGCTCCGACGTCGGTGCCGGGCGGGCCCGGGCGGTGCAGCAGCCCGACGGGTCCTGGCACATCACCGGGGTCAAGCGGTTCATCTCCTCGGCCGAGCACGACCTCAGCGACAACATCGTCCACCTGGTGCTGGCCCGCCCCGAGGGCGCCGGCCCGGGCACCAAGGGGCTGTCGCTGTTCGTCGTCCCCAAGTTCCACGTCGACCTGGCCACCGGCGAGCTCGGCGAGCGCAACGGCGTGCACGTGACCAACCTCGAGAAGAAGATGGGGCTGAAGGTCTCCACCACCTGCGAGCTCACCTTCGGGGACGGACCGGTCCCGGCCAAGGGCTGGCTGGTCGGCGACGTGCACGACGGCATCGCCCAGATGTTCACGGTCATCGAGTACGCCCGGATGTTCGTCGGCACCAAGGCCATCGCCACCCTGTCGGCGGGCTACCAGGTGGCCCTCGCCTACGCCAAGGAGCGCGTGCAGGGGGCCGACCTCACCGCCCCGTCGAAGGACGCCCCGCGGGTCACGATCACCCACCACCCCGACGTCCGGCGCTCGCTGATGCTGCAGAAGGCCTACGCCGAGGGCATGCGGGCGCTGTACCTCTACACCGCCACCTTCCGCGACCAGGTGATGGAGGCCGAGGCCGCCGGCACCCCGGACAGCCCGGAGGCCGTGCTCGCGGCGAAGGTGAACGACCTGCTGCTGCCGGTGGTCAAGGGCTACGGCTCCGAGCGGGCCACGCAGCTGCTCACCAGCGAGTCGCTGCAGACCCTGGGCGGCTCGGGCTACCTGCAGGACTACCCGGTCGAGCAGTACATCCGCGACTCCAAGATCGACACCCTGTACGAGGGGACGACGGCGATCCAGGGGCAGGACTTCTTCTTCCGGAAGATCGTCCGGGACGGCGGGGTGGCGCTGACCTGGCTGGCCGAGCAGATCCAGGCCACCGTCACCGCCGACGCGGGCAACGGCCGGCTCAAGGAGGAGCGGGCGCTGCTCGGCACCGCCCTGGGCGACGTCCAGGGGATGCTCACCGCGATGTTCGGTCAGCTCACCGCGGCGAACGAGGACCGCACGAAGCTGTACGAGGTCGGCCAGAACACCAGCCGGCTGCTGCTGGCGGTCGGTGACCTGGTCACCGGGTGGCTGCTGGTCCGCCAGTCGGAGGTGGCGCTGGCCGCGCTCGCCGGCGACGTGGCCGAGCGGGACCGGCACTTCTACGAGGGCAAGCTCGCCGCCACCCGGTTCTTCTGCAGCCAGGTGCTGCCGAAGCTGACCAGCGAGCGGTACCTCGTCGAGCACACCGACAACGCGCTGATGGAGGTCGACGAGGCGGCGTTCTGAGCGCGACCGCATGTTCGCAGGGCGGGCTGGGCATGGCCGCAGGGACGACGCACCGAGGAGGACCGCGATGAGCCAGCCGCAGGGCAGCGACCGCATCCAGCAGGACGTGCCGACCGCATCGGGCACCGGCGACAACAACGACAGCGGCACCGACGGCTTCGCCGACGTCCCACTGACCGCCGACGAGGCGATCGCGCGCGACGAGGCCTCCGGCGGCGACCAGCCGGCCCGGGTCTCCGGCCAGCCGGAGCTGGCCGATCGCGCCGAGAACTCGCTGGACTCCTGACCCGCACCCCCAGCACCGAGGAGATGCCATGACCGAAGGCGGCCGCACCGGCTACCACGAGTCCCCCGACACCGCGGACGCGAACTCGACGGAGAACCTCGTCGACGGCACCCCCGGCAACGACCGGTCCGACGGCGGCGAGCGGGACACCGTGCTGCTCACCGACGACGATGCCCAGCGCGACGACGACGTGCTCCGGCCGGGGAACTCCGGCTCCTAGATCCAGCCGTGCCGGCGCGCGGCCTCCACGGCCGCGTGCCGGTTCGCCGCCCCCAGCTTGGCGGCGGCCGCTGACAGGTAGTTGCGCACCGTGCCGGCCGAGAGGTGCGCGCGGGCGGCGATCTCCTCGACCGGGGCGCCGCCGGCGGCGAGCTCCAGGACGTCGGCCTCCCGTGGGGTCAGCGGGCTGTCCCCGGCGCTGATCGCCTCCGCGGCGAGCTCGGGGTCGACGTAGCGGCCACCGCGGTGGACGGTGCGCACCACCTCCACCAGCACGGGGGCGCTCACCGTCTTGGGGAGGAAGCCCCGGACGCCGGCCTCCAGCGCCCGCTTCAGGTGCCCGGGCCGGCCGTGCCCGGTGACGATCACCAGTCCGCACCCGGGCACCACGGTGCGCAGCTCGCCGGCGACGCCGATGCCGTCGCGGTCGGGCATCTGCAGGTCCAGCACGGCGACGTCCGGCGTGTGCGCCCGCGCCATGGCCACGGCCTCGGCGCCGGAGGATGCCTGGGCCACCACCTCGACGTCGTCCTCGAGCCCGAGCAGGGCGGCGAAGGCGGAGCGGACCAGGTTCTCGTCGTCGGCCAGCAGCACCCGGATCACGCTGTCCCCGCTGCTCACGCGGCACCCCCGGCGGGCAGCGTGGCGGCGAGGGTGAACCGGTCGCCGTGCCGGGCGGCGTCCAGCGTCCCGCCGGCCGCCGCCAGCCGCTCGCGGAGCCCGGTCAGCCCGTTGCCCGGCCCAGGGTCGGTGGTCACCCCGTCGTTGGTCACGGTCAGCCGCACCTCGCCTCCCTCTCGCTCCAGCGTGATCGTGCAGTCGCTCGCGTCGCTGTGCCGCAGCACGTTGGTGACCGCCTCCCGGACCACCCAGCCCAGCGCCGCCTGCACGGCCTCGGGCAGCTCGCCAGCGCCGTCCTCACCCTGCACCGTGCAGCGCGCCCCGGCGGCGCGCAGCACCGAGCGCGCACCGACCAGCTCGCCGGTGAGGTCCGTGCTGCGGTAGCCGCGGACCACCTCCCGCACCTCCTTGAGCGACTCCTCGGCGATCCGGCTGATGTCGGCGACCTCGTCGGCGGCCTCCGGACGGGCACGGCGCACCAGCTCACCGGCCAGCTGGCTCTTCACCGCGATCGCCGACAGGTTGCGGCCCATCACGTCGTGCAGGTCGCGGGCGAACCGCAGCCGCTCCTCGGCCACCGCCAGCTGCAGCTGCACCCCCCGGGTGCGGTCCATCTCCAGCACCACGTCGAGCACCCACACGGAGAACCGGAAGGCCAGCACCACGAACAGGACCGCCGCGGCCATCACGACGGCCTGCACCCCAGCCGCGACGGTGTGCACACCGGTGAGCGAGGTCGCGAAGCCGCTGAGCACGCCCACGCCCACCGCGTGCGGGGTGAGCTGCCGGGTCGTCCACGCCGTCGAGCAGGCGAGGAGCACCGCGGCGAGGGGCAGGGCGATGGACCAGGGCACCGCGACCGACGCCTCGCGGCCGGCGAACGCCCAGGCGCCGACGGCCGCCGTCGCCCCCGCGACCCCGAACGCCAGGATCGTGGGCCACCTGGGCAGTGGCCGTGCGGCCTGGTGCGCCGCCAGCCCCCGCCGCGTCAGGTGCACCGCCACCGAGGCGGTGGCGACCGAGCCGGCGACGAACAGCCACGAGGCCGCCGTCGGCGCCGCCCCCTCCACCGCCGCGCCCACGACTGCGAGGGCGAGCACCGGCAGCCCGGCCAGGAAGACGTAGAACGACCACCGGGTGTAGAGGTCGATCCGCTGCGGCGCCGTGCGGCTGTTCCACCAGCGCGAGACGGTCGGCACGGCGGTCATGCTGCCCTACCGGCCGGCACGCCCGGACTCACCGACGTGGTGCCCACCGGAACCCGCGCCGTGCCGCGATCGCGCCGACGACCAGCCAGCCGGCGAGCACCGCGAGCGGGAAGCCGGCGTGCGGCCAGACGCTGCCGTCGACGGCGTCGCCCTGCCAGGTCTGGCCGGCCAGCCCCAGCTCCAGCAGCTCGACCACCGGGGTGAGCGGCAGGAACCGGGCGATCGCGCCGAGCGTGTCGGGCAGCACCGACAGCGGGTAGAAGACCCCGGACAGCCCGGTGGACACCACGATGATCGGCAACGTGGTGATCTGCGCGGACTCGGGCGTGCGGGTGAAGCTCGTGCTCGCCGCGGCCAGCACCACCATCAGCAGCGTCCCGGCCAGCAGGGCGACCAGCGGCAGGACGACGTCGGCGGGGGCCGCCCACTCGCCCAGCAGCACGACCCCGACGGCGACGACCACCACCTGGCCGAGCGTGACGAACACGGTCGGCGCGGCGGTGCCGGCCAGCACCTCGACGTCGGTCAGCTCCCCGGTGCGCATCCGCTGCAGCACCAGGTCCTCCCGGCGGGCGACGTAGGTGGTGACCATGTTGTAGTACGTCAGCATCACCAGGCTGATGCCGACGGCGGTCACCAGCAGCCGGGCGCCGAAGGGGAACTCGCCCGCGTCGAGCCCCAGGGCAGGGACCGCGGCGACGAAGAGCAGCGGCAGGACGACCGAGTTCACCAGGGCGGTGCGGTTGCGGCCCAGCAGCCGGGTCTCGGCCGACGCCAGCGACCAGACCCGGGAGAGCCGGGACGGTCCGCTCGTGGGGCGGTCGAGGGTCCGGTGATCGGGGGTCACGGCGCTCATCGGTTCTCCTCCGGGGTCCCGTGCTGGTCGGTGCCGTCGGCGACGGCGAGGAAGGCCTGCTCGAGCGAGCCCGCGCGGGCCAGCAGGGTCCGCAGGACGACTCCGTGCGCGGCGGCCCAGGCCAGCAGCTCGGCGAGCACCGGCTGCAGCGCGCGGGTCCGCCACTCGACCCGCCGGCCCTGGCTGACCACCTGCACACCGGCGGGCACCGGCGGCTCGGGTGCGTCGTCGTCGAGGCCGAAGCGGATGGTCGCCGGCTGGGTCTCGGCGATCTCCGCCTGGGTACCCGACAGCACGATCTGCCCAGCGCGCATGATCGCGACCCGGTCGGCGAGCTCCTCGGCCTCCTCCAGGTGGTGGGTGGTCAGCAGCACCGCGGCGCCGTCGGCCACCAGCCCCTGGACCAGTTCCCACACGCGTCGGCGGGACTCCGGGTCCAGCCCGGTGGTCGGCTCGTCCAGGACGACGACGGCGGGCCGGCCGAGCAGCGACAGCGCGAGGTCCAGCCGCCGTCGCTCGCCGCCGGAGAGGCTGCGCACCCGCACGTCGGCGCGGTCGGTGAGCCCGACCTGTGCCAGCGCCTCCGCGACGGGCCGGGGGGAGGTCAGCGTGCCGGCCCAGGTGCGCAGGGTCTCGGCGACGGTGAGGTCGCCGGGCAGGCCGCTGGCCTGCAGCAGCACTCCCAGGTGCGGGCGGACCCGCGCCCGGTCGGCGACCGGGTCCAGGCCCAGCACCCGGACGGTGCCGCCGCCGGCGGGGGCGAGGCCCTCCAGCACCTCCAGGGCGGAGGTCTTGCCGGCGCCGTTGACCCCGAGGAGGGCGAGCACCTCGCCCGGCTGCACCTCGAACGAGATGCCACGCACCGCCGCGAAGTCGCCGTAGCTGCGGCGCAGGTCGCGGACCTCCACCGCGGGGGCGGTGCTCGGCCCGGACGGCGGGGGGATCGGTGGGGCGGTGGGCTGCACGGTCGGCCTCCTCGGGTGCGCGGCCGGCCACCGTCGGCCGGGCTGTCGAACGCACCTCCGACGGTGCCGCGCCCCCCGGCCCGGCACAGGTGCCGGCTGTCACCGACTGCACCCCCGGGCTCACCGGGCACCCGTGACACGTGTCAGGGGTGCCGGGTGCACCGACCTACCCTGGGCCGGTGCCCCCGCTGCTCGACACCGCGCCGACGGTGCTGCCCGAGCAGGAGTGGCGCGCCCGGGAGACGGCGTACCGGGCGCGGATGGACACCTGGCTGGTGCCGCACGCCGAGCGACGGCGGGCCGGGGTCGCCCACCCGGTGCTGGACTTCCTGTTCACCTACTACTCCGAGCCGCCCGGCCGGCTGCGCCGCTGGCACCCCGGCGCGGGCGCGGTGCTCAGCGGGGACGCCGCACGCGAGCGGCTGACCTGGCCGTTCTACGCGGAGGTCGCGGGCGGGGTGGGCCTGGACGTCGCGGCGTTCCTGGCCAAGCGGCGCACCGCGGTCGGCTGGATCGAGGGGCTGCTCGGCGGCACCGCCTCCCGCCCCGGCCAGTTCGGCTGCTTCGGCCTCCACGAATGGGCGATGCTCTACCGCCCCGAGGACGGCGAGGTGCGCCACCCGCTGCCGCTGCGGCTGGGCCAGGCGGGCACCGACGCGGTGGTCGACGCCCACCGGGTGCAGTGCAGCCACATCGACGCCTACCGCTTCTTCACCCGCGCCGGTGCACCGCGGAACACGCTGCGGCCCACCCGGGAGACCCAGCCGATGATGGACCAGCCCGGCTGCCTGCACGCCACCATGGACCTCTACAAGTGGGCGTACAAGCTCAGCCCCGCCGTCCCCGGTGAGCTGCTGGCCGACTGCTTCGCGCTGGCGGTCGACGTCCGCGAGCTGGACATGCGCGCCTCCCCCTACGACCTGACCGCGCACGGGTACCCGCCGGTGCCGATCGAGACCGCCGAGGGCAAGGCCGAGTACGTGGCCGCGCAGCGCGGCTTCGCCGCTCGCGGCGCGGTGCTGCGCGAGCGCCTGTTGGCCGTCTGCCGGGAGCTGCTGGACGCCGCGTGACGTCGTACGGTCAGCGGGTGACCTCCACCCGCACCGAGCGCTGGCTGCACCTGGACGGGACGACGAACACCCGCGACCTCGGTGGGCTGCCCACCGTCGACGGCGGGACGACGGCGTTCGGCCGGGTGCTCCGCAGCGACAACCTGCAGACCCTGAGCGACGCCGACGTCCGCACGCTGGTGGAGGAGGTGGGGCTGACCGAGGTGATCGACCTGCGCACCACCGCGGAGATCCTGATGGAGGGCCGCGGCCCGCTGCGCGCCGTCGACACGGTCACCCACCGGCACTTCACGCTGTTGCCCGAACGGGGTCTGCGCACCGACGTCTTCGCCGCCGAGGAGGACGACGAGGAGATCCGCGCCCACCTGCCCGCGGACTGGGCGGAGTCGGTGCTGCCCCGCCAGGCGGCCCCCGGCGACGAGGGCGAGCCGCCCGCCGTCCGCTCCTACCTCGGCTACCTGACCGACAGCGCCGAGAACGTACTGGCCGCGCTGCGGGCGCTGACCACCGGCCCGGGCGCCGCCGTGGTGCACTGCGCCGCGGGCAAGGACCGCACCGGCGTGGTCTCGGCGCTGGCGCTGGCGGTGGCCGGCGCGACCCGGGAGGCGATCATCGCCGACTACGCGCAGACCGCGGAGATCATCGAGGCGCTGGTGGCCAAGCTGCGGCAGAGCCCCACCTACGCCGAGGACATGACCACCCGGGACGTCGCCAGCCACACGCCGAAGGCCGAGACGATGCGCCGGGTGCTGGAGCTGGTCGACCAGCGGTGGGGCGGTCCGATCGGCTGGCTGGAGCAGCACGGGTTCGGCGCCGAGGAGCAGGCCGCGCTCCGCGCCCGCCTCCGCGACTAGAGACCGCAGCCGGACACGGTCCCGGAAACGAGAAGGCCCCCTTCCGGGCCCGCCCCGAGCGTGCGAGGGGTGGGGAGAAGGGGGTCCTTCGACCCGGCTCCCTCAGGGAGTCCGGGGCCTGCTGCGTTCCTGCGTCGGCCCCCTCGTCGGGCGAGGGGGTCCGTGCTCAGCGCAGGAGGTTGGTGAACTGGCTGCTGTTGGCCAGGGTCAGCAGCTCGTCGCGCATCGCCGGGCTGCTGGTGCGGGCGACGGCGGCGTCGAGGGCGCGTCGCGTACGCGCCGCCTGCCGACGCTGACGCCAGCTGGAGGTCACGCTGCTCATGGTGGTGCCTTCTCTCCGTGGTCTTCCGTGGGTGTTACGCCTGCATTAAACCAGGCACGCGGCCACGTATTCCATAGGAAACAAGGTCGTGTCGCCGAGGTTGCCGATGATTCACTCCTCGAGAGGGATGACGGCCATGGATACGTCACCCAGCGGTCATCGACCATCCGATCACTGAACGCGCACGGGCCCCGCCGGTCAGTGACCGACGGGGCCCGTGGAGGGCGATCCGCCCTCAGGAGGCGAGCACCTCGCGCACGGCGGCACGGGCGGACTGCGGGTCCGCGGCAGCCAGGGCCGCCTCGGCCGCCCGCCGACAGGTCGCGAGGTCGACCGTCGCGAGCCGGCCACCCACCCCGGCGATGGAGGAGGCGGCGCAGGAGAGCGAGGAGATCCCCATCCCGACCAGCACGCAGGCCAGCACGGCGTCGGCGGCGGCCTCGCCGCACACGCCGACCGGCTTCCCGGCGCGCTCACCGGCGGCGGCGGCCGCCTGGACCAGAGCCAGCAGCGCGGGCTGCCAGGGGTCGGTCAGGTCGGCGAGGTCGGCGGAGAGCCGGTCGGCGGCCAGCGTGTACTGCGACAGGTCGTTGGTGCCGATGGACAGGAAGTCCAGGTGCTCGAGGAACCGGTCGGCGAGCACCGCCACCGAGGGCACCTCGACCATGACGCCGGGCGACATGCCGCGCTGCCGCACCTGAGCGGCGAACTCGGCGGCCTCGGCGACCGTGGCGACCATCGGCGCCATGACCCAGGGGCTGGTGCCGGTGCGCTCGGCGGCCTGCGCGATCGCGTCGAGCTGACGGGCGAGCATGCCCGGGTCGCGGCGAGCGGTGCGCACCCCGCGGACGCCGAGGGCCGGGTTGGCCTCGTCCGGCGGGGTGGCGAAGGGCAGCGGCTTGTCCGAGCCGGCGTCCAGCGTGCGGATGACCACCTTGCCGCCGGGGAAGGCCTCCAGCACGGCGGCGTAGATGTCGGCCTGCTCGTCGACGGTCGGCTCCTCGGTGCGGCCGAAGAACGCCAGCTCGGTGCGGAGCAGCCCGACACCCTCGGCGTGCGCAGCGCGGGCGGCGCGGGCACCGGCGCCGTCCTGCACGTTGGCCAGCACCTGCACCCGGTGCCCGTCCCGGGTGGCCCCGGGTCCGCGGTATCCGGCCAGCGCGGCCGCCACCTGCCGGGCCTCCTCGACGCGCGCCTGGGCCTCGACCGGGTCGGGCTCGACGGTCACGGTGCCCTGGTCGCCGTCGACCAGGACGGTGGCCCCCACCGGCACGTCGCCGAGCCCGCCCACGGCCACCACGCAGGGCAGCCCGAGCTGCCGAGCGATGATCGCGGTGTGGCTGGTGGCCCCGCCGAGGCGGGTGGCCAACGCGATGACCCGGCTGGTGTCCAGGCCCGCGGTGTCGGCCGGCGCGAGGTCGTCGGCCAGCAGCACCGAGGGCGTCTCCGGCGCGGGCACGCCCGGCTCCCCCTGGCCCGTCAGCTCGGCGACGATGCGGTTGCGGACGTCGCGGATGTCGGTGACCCGCTCCGCCATGACCCCGCCGAGACCGGTGAACAGCTCGATGAACTGCTCGGCCGCGCCGACGGTGGCCACCGGCGCGGTGGCGCCGTCGCCGATGCGCTGCTCGACCGCGGACAGCAGGCCGCGGTCGCGCGCGAGCTGGGCGGTGGTGCTCAGCACCTCGGCGCTCACGCCGGTCGCCGCGGCGGCACGGGCGGCCAGTCGCGCGGCGACCGTCTCGGCGGCCACGGTGAACCGGTCCTTCTCCTCCGCCCGCCGCTCCTCGGGCACCCGGGGCCCGGCGGTCTCGGGCAGCTGCACCTCCCCGACCGGACGCACCACGGGCCCGACGGCCACCCCCGGCACCACGGGGGTGCCCGTCAGCACGGCCGGTGCCGCGAGGTCGGCCGGGTGGATCCCGGTTCCGGTGGAGGAGGAGGACATCGGGGCCTCACTGTCTGCTCGGGCCTGTGGGCGCGGGGTGGGGGTCCGGCGCGCAACAACGCTGGTGCGTCCGGTGACCAGAGTCACCAATCAGGCTTGACTTGTCAACTGATCCCACGTAGAACAACACAAACGGACCGCAGGTCCCACACGATCGGGCACCCCGTCGCCGTGGCCCCCGAGCCTGCCGTGATCCCCGAGCCACGAAGCACCCGGAGGTGGACGTGTACGCGGAGGAGCGGCAGCAGGCGATCGCCGGGTTGGTCGTCCAGCGGGGCCGCGTGGCGGTCACCGCGGTCGCCGAGCACTTCGGGGTGACGACGGAGACCGTCCGCCGCGACCTCGCCGTCCTCGAACGCGCGGGGATGCTACGCCGGGTGCACGGCGGCGCCGTGCCCGTGGGCACCCTCGCCGTCGTCGAGCCGGGCCTGGGCGAGCGGCGCAGCACGCGCACCGACGCCAAGCGCCGGATCGCCGCCGCGGCGCTGGCCCTCCTGCCGCCCGCGAACGGCAGCGCGATCCTCGACGGCGGCAGCTCCACCGCGACGCTCGCCGAGCTGCTGCCGCCCGACCGCTCGCTCGTGGTGGCCACGAACTCGGTGCCGATCGCTGCCCGGCTGGCCGGCGCCCCGGCGGTCACCCTGCACGTCCTGGGTGGACGGGTCCGCGGCATCACCCAGTCGGCCGTCGGGGAGTCGACCGTGAGCGCGCTCACCGACCTGCGCGCCGACGTCGTCTTCCTCGGCACCAACGGGATCAGCGCCGGGCACGGCTTCTCCACCCCCGACGAGGCGGAGGCCGCGGTCAAGCGCGCGATGGCCCGTGCCGCCCAGCGGGTGGTCGTGCTCGGCGACAGCAGCAAGCTCGGCCGGGAGCACCTGGTGCGCTTCGCGGCCGTCGAGGACGTCGACGTCCTGGTCACCGACGACGAGGCCGACCCGGCCGTCGTCGCCGAGCTCGAGTCGCAGGGGATCGAGGTGCTCGTGGCATGAGAACGCACACCACACCGCAGGGGCGGGTGGTCACGCTGACCGCCAACCCCAGCCTGGACCGGACGCTGGACCTGCCCGGACGGCTGGAACGGGGCGTGGTGACCCGGCTGGGCGGCAGCTCCACCGAGCCCGGCGGCAAGGGCGTGAACGTCTCCCGCGCCGTCGCCGCGGCCGGGGCCGACGTCGTCTCGGTGCTGCCCGCGGCCGACGACGACCCGCTGGTCCGGGCACTGCAGGCACTCGGCCTGCCGCTGGCGACCGTGCCCATCGGCACCCCGGTGCGCACGAACTACACGCTCACCGAGCCCGACGGCACGACGACGAAGCTGAACGAGCGCGGCGCCCCGCTGGACGACACGGTGCTGGCCGCCCTCCAGGCCGCGCTGCTCGAGCACGCCCGGACGGCGCGCTGGGTCGTGCTGTCCGGCTCGCTGCCCCCCGGCGTGCCCGGCGACTGGTACGCCACCCTCGTGCGCGCCCTGCGCGGCACCGGTGCGCGGGTCGCCGTCGACACCTCCGAGGGGCCGCTGCTGGCGCTGCTGGCGGCCGGCCCGGAGGCC
Source organism: Modestobacter sp. SYSU DS0511 (assembly GCF_054050755.1). NCBI lineage: Bacteria > Bacillati > Actinomycetota > Actinomycetes > Geodermatophilales > Geodermatophilaceae > Modestobacter > Modestobacter sp. SYSU DS0511. Next base: position 35,633 of record NZ_JBJGZY010000013.1, on the reverse strand, counting down.
GCGCCGGACCTGCTCAAGCCGAACACCGAGGAGCTGGCACAGCTCGCCGGCCTCCCCGAGGCCGCGGTCGCCGACGACCCGGACGCCGCCCTCGGCGCGGTCGCCACTCTGCACCGGCGCGGAGTCGCGGAGGTGCTGCTCACCCTGGGTGCCGACGGTGCGGTGCTCTCCACCGCCGACGGCGGGCTGTGGTCGGCGCGCCCGCCGCGGGTCGCCGTCCGCAGCACCGTGGGCGCCGGCGACTGCAGCCTGGCCGGCTACGTGCTGGCCGACCTGGCCGGCGAGGAGCCGACCGAGCGGCTGCGCACCGCGGTCGCCTACGGCACGGCCAGCGCCGCGCTGCCCGGCTCGGCGGTGCCCACGCCGGCGCAGGTCGACCGCGCCGCCGTCTCCGTCACACCCGGCCTGCCCGGCCACCCAGACCCTGCCGCGGCCGTTCCGGCCACCGGCGCCGACGCCCACTGACCCCGGGGGAACGACATGCCCGCACTGATCACGACCGACCTGGTGGCGCTCGACGCCGACCTGGGTCCCGACAAGAGCGCCGTCGTGCACCGGCTGGCCTCGGTGGTCGCCGGGGCCGGCCGGGCCACCGGCGCCGAGGCGCTGGCCGACGACGCGCTGGCCCGGGAGGCGAAGGCGGCCACCGGGCTGCCCGGCGGCATCGCCATCCCGCACTGCCGCTCCGCGGCGGTCACCGAGGCCTCGCTGGCGTTCGCCCGGCTCGCCCCGCCGGTCGACTTCGGCGCCCCCGACGGCCCCGCCGACCTGGCGTTCCTCATCGCCGCTCCGGAGCACGGCGACGCCGACCACCTCACGCTGCTCACCGCGCTGGCCCGCGCCCTGGTGCGCCCGGAGTTCACCGCGGCGCTGCGCGCGGCCCGGACGCCGGAAGAGGTGGTCGGCCTGGTGCAGGACGTCGTCTCCCCCGCCGAGACCCCGGCCGCCGCCGCACCCGCGCCGCAGACCCCGCCGCCGGCCACGCCCGCCGGGGCCCGCCGCAGCATCGTGGCGGTCAGCGCCTGCCCCACCGGCATCGCGCACACCTACATGGCCGCGGACAAGCTGACCGTCGCCGCCCGCGAGCTCGACGTCGACCTGCACGTGGAGACCCAGGGCTCGTCGGGCTCGACCCCGCTGGACCCGGCGGTGATCCGGGACGCCGACGCCGTCATCTTCGCCGTCGACGTCGGCGTCAAGGACCGGGACCGGTTCGCCGGCAAGCCGCTCGTGCAGTCGGGCACCAAGCGGGCGATCAACGAGCCCGCGGTGATGATCCGCGAGGCGCTGGCCGCCGCCGACGACCCGAACGCCCGCCGGGTGCCGGGCACCGCCGCCGACGGCGCGGTGGCCGCGTCGAGCGGGGCCTCGGCCGGGGACCGGCCCGGTGTCGGGTCGGAGATCCGCCGCTGGCTGCTCACCGGCGTGAGCTACATGATCCCGTTCGTCGCGGCGGGCGGCCTGCTCATCGCGCTGGGCTTCCTGTTCGGCGGCTACCAGATCGTCAACGCCGACCCGGCCACCGACGGCGCGCAGAGCTACGCGCTGAACTGGGCGCTGAACAACACCTTCTTCGACCTGCCGAGCGCCGGCGGGGTCGAGGGCCTCAACGACGGGCTGCTCGGCTACCTCGGCGCGCTGTGCACCGTGCTCGGCCAGGCCGCGTTCGGCTTCCTGGTGCCGGCGCTGGCCGGCTACATCGCCTACGCCATCGCCGACCGGCCCGGCATCGTCCCCGGCTTCGTCGTCGGCGCGGTCTCCCTGACCGTGGGCGCCGGCTTCCTCGGCGGCCTGGTGGGCGGCATCATCGCCGGGTTCGCCGCGCTGTGGATCAGCCGCTGGAAGCTCCCCGCGTTCGCCCGCGGTCTCCAGCCGGTGGTGATCATCCCGCTGCTGGCCACGCTGATCTCCAGCGGGATCATGGTCGTCCTGCTCGGCCGGCCGCTCGCCCTGGCCCTGGAGGGGCTGGGGGACTTCCTCAACGGCCTCACCGGTGCCGCGACGATCCTGCTCGGGATCATCCTCGGGCTGATGATGTGCTTCGACCTCGGTGGTCCGGTGAACAAGGCCGCCTACGTCTTCGCCACCACCGGGCTGACCGCGGCCATCGCCGGCGACGGCGGCCGGCAGCAGCTGGTCATCATGGCCACCGTGATGGCGGCCGGCATGGTGCCGCCGCTGGCGATGGCGCTCTCCACCGCGATCCGGCCCAAGCTGTACACCCCGGCCGAGCGGGACAACGGCAAGGCGGCGTGGCTGCTCGGCGCGTCCTTCATCTCGGAGGGCGCGATCCCGTTCGCCGCGGCCGACCCGCTGCGGGTGATCCCGTCGATGATGCTCGGCGGCGCGACCACCGGTGCCATCGTGGCCGCGAGCGGGGTCGAGCTGCGGGCTCCGCACGGTGGCTTCTTCGTGCTCTTCGCGATGTCGGGCATCGCGATGTTCGTGGTCGCCGTCATCGCCGGGATGATCGTCGGCGCCCTCGCGGTCACCATCGCCAAGAGCATCGGCCGCACCCCCGAGGTCGGCCCCGGAGCCGACCTCACCACCGACGTGGCCGGCGGCCCCGGCGCCGGGAACTCCCCGGCGCAGCCCGCCGTCGCCCGACCGGCACACTGATCACCAGCACCCCGACCACAGAAGGCAGGCACCGATGCCCTCCAAGACCGTGACCGTCGGCTCCGCCGTCGGTCTGCACGCCCGCCCGGCGGCGCTCATCGCCGAGGCCGTCACCAAGTCCGGGGTGCCGGTCACCCTGGCGGCCCCCGGGGGCAACCCGATCGACGCCGGCTCGCCGCTGATGATCATGACGCTGGGCGCCAAGCAGGGCACCGAGGTCACCGTCAGCAGCGACGACGAGGCGGTGCTCGACCGGATCGCCGGCATGGTCGCCAGCGACCTCGACGCGGACTGAAAGGCCCCTCTGCCCCCACCCTGCAGAGGGCCGTTCCAGCACGTCACGACGGCGCCCGCCCCCTCGGTCGAGGGGGCGGGCGCCGTCGTTCGTCCGGGGCTCAGCCCTCGCGCGGGACCTCGCCGCGCCAGGCACCGGTCTCGGTGCCGCGGCTCTCGATGAACTCCTTGAAGCGCTTCACGTCGGCGCTGATCTGCCGGTCGTCGACGCCGACCGCCGCGCCGACCTTCTCCACGACGCCCTCGGGCTCCCAGTCCAGCTGGACCATCACCCGGGTCGTGTTGTCGCTGAGCTTGTGGAAGGTGACCACGCCGGCGTGCTTGGCCTCGCCGTCGGTGCTCTTCCAGGCCACCCGCTCCTCGGGGTGCTGCTCGGTGATCTCCGCGTCGAACTCGCGCTCCACACCACCGATCTTGGTGACCCAGTGGGTGTGCCGGTCGTCGAGCTGCGTGATCCGCTCCACGCCGTTCATGAACTGCGGGAACGACTCGAACTGGGTCCACTGGTCGTACGCGGTCCGGATCGGGACGTCGACGTCGACGGACTTCTCCACGGTGGCCATGGTGGCGTTCCTCCTCTGCTCGGGATCATGCCGTCAGGGAGCGCCCTACCCGATCGCACGCGGCCGGACACCCGCGGTCACCGGACGTCGCCGTTCCGCGACCTGTCCCCGCCACAATGGCCATTGTGGCGGCGCGGCTGAGCGCCGGAATGGCCATGTCGGCGGCGCAGGTCAGGGGATGCGGACGGCGGCGGCGACGCTGCCGGCGACCGGGGCCTCGCGCAGCAGCAGCATCTGCACCAGGTGGTAGGCGTCCGGCTTGCCGGACCAGGTGACCTCCGCGACCGCACCCTCGGGGGTGAGCTCGTGGTGCCAGCTGCCCACCGCCTCGTCCAGGAACAGCCGCTCGCCCAGTTCCTCCCAGCGGTGCTGCAGGGTCGCCGTCCGGGGGTCGCCGGTGACGGCGAACCGGACCGCCGCCGCCGCGACCGCCTCGCAGAGCACCCAGTGCATCCGGGCGACCACCACCGGCCGGTCGGACCAGTCCAGCGTGTACGGGAAACCCGGGTGGCCGTCGGCGGCCCAGCCGCGCTCGACCGCGGCGGTGAACAGGCCGTCGGCGTCGGCGCGCAGCCAGCCGGGGGCCTGCTCGCCGAGGGCGGCCGCGAGGTGCCAGCACAGCCGGGCCCACTCGAACTGGTGGCCGACGGTGACCCCGTACGGCCGGAACGGGTCGGCCGGCCGGTCCCGGTTCAGCTCCGGCAGCGGCTCCCAGTCGGCGGTGAAGTGCTCGGGCAGCCGCCAGTCGCGCTCCCGGGCCCAGCCGTGCACGATCCGCTCGGTCGCCCGCAGCGCGTGCGTGCGCAGCCGGGCGGTGGCGCCGGGATCCGTGCCGGCCAGCGCGTCCGCGGCGGCGAGCATCGCCTCCACCCCGTGCATGTTGGCGTTGGCGCCCCGGTAGTCCTCACCGGTGGTCCAGCTGCGGTCGAAGGACTCCCGGGCGAGCCCGGCCTCGTCGTCCCAGAACCGTCCCTCCCAGACGCCGAGGGCCTCGTCGAGCAGCTCCCGGCCGCCGGGCACCCCGGCGGTGGTGGCCGTCGCGCCGGCGAGCACCGCGAAGGCGTGCACGTAGGCGGCCTTGGTGTCGTCGTCGGTGGCCGAGCGCCAGCCGCCGTGGCCGTCGTCGTGCAACGGACCGGTGCGCAGCGCGGCCACCCCGTGCGCCGCCAGCTCGTCCGCGCCGTCGTGCCCGAGCAGCGTGGCGAGGCCGAAGACGTGGGTCATCCGCGCGGTGATCCAGGTCTGCAGCGGGCGGTCGGGCAGCACGACGCCGTCGCCGCCCTGCCAGCCGAAGCCGCCGGGCACGCGGGAGCGGGCGGCGAAGGACAGCAGCCGGTCGAGGTCGGTCACCGGAGCACGCTAACGCCGCCGCGCCGCCCGCACCGCACCGCCGAGCCGTCCCGTGACCAGGACGGGCGCCGCCGCGCGGACCAGCACGACGGCCCCACCGCCGATGTCCGGGCCATCGCCCCGGTCAGAAGGTGAGGGCCGTGCCCGGGTCGTGCAGCAGCGCACCGACGTCGGCGAGGAACCGCGACCCCAGCTCGCCGTCGATGATCCGGTGGTCGAACGACAGCGCCAGCGTGGTCACCTGCCTGGGCACGACCTTCTTCTTCCCGCCCTTCCCGCCCCCGTGCACCCACGGCATCTCCCGGATCGCCCCGAACGCCAGGATCGCCGACTCGCCGGGGTTGAGGATCGGCGTGCCGGTGTCGACGCCGAACACCCCCACGTTGGTGATGGTGATCGTGCCTCCGGTCATGTCCGCCGGGGGCGTCCGGCCGGCCCGGGCCGTCGCGGTGAGGTCGGCGAGCGCCCCGGCCAGCTCGGGCAGCGACAGCCGGTCGGCGTCCTTGATGTTGGGGACGACCAGGCCCCGCGGCGTCGCGGCGGCGATGCCCAGGTTCACCTGGGACTTGATCACGATCTCCTGCGCGGCCTCGTCCCAGCTGCTGTTGACCATCGGGTGCCGGCGCACGGCCAGCAGCAGCGCCTTGGCGACGAACAGCAGCGGGCTGACCTTGACCTCGGCGAGCTCGGGGCGAGCCGCCAGCCGCTGGCGCAGCTTCATCGTGCGGGTGACGTCGACGGTGAGGAACTCGGTGACGTGCGGCGCGGTGAAGGCGCTGCTCACCATCGCCGCCGCGGTGTGCTTCCGCACGCCCTTGATCGGGATCCGGGTCTCGTCCAGCACCGTCTCGGTGCGCGCGGTCGCCACCCCGGCGGGCCGGTCGGCCGCGGCGCGCGCCGCGTCGACGTCGGCGCGGGTGATCACCCCGCCGTCCCCGGTGCCGGTGATCGTGGTCAGGTCGATGCCCAGATCCTTGGCGTACTTGCGCACCGGTGGCTTGGCCAGCGGCCGGTGCGCGCCGGCCCCGGGCACGGCCGGGGTCGCCGGTGCGGCCGGCTCCCCGGCCACCGCGGCGGCCTCGGTGGCCCGGCCGGTCTCCAGCCCCCCGTGGCGCACCGGCTTGACCGTGGTGTCCGGCGCGGTGGCCAGCAGCGGTGGCTGGTCGCCTTCGCTCCCGTGGTCGGCCTCGGCCGGGACGGCGGTGGCTCGGCGCGGGCGACGGCGGGGCTCGGTGGTGCGCGGCCCGTAGCCGACCAGGACGGCGGTGCGCTCCTCGGCGGGCGCGGGTTCGGGGGTGTCGCCGGCCGGGCTCCCGGTGTCGATGGTGATGATCGGCGCGCCGACGTCGACCGTCGTGCCGGCCTCGTGGAGCAGCTCGACGACGGTGCCGGCGAACGGCGAGGGCAGCTCGACGGCGGCCTTGGCCGTCTCGACCTCGCACAGCGGCTGGTTGACCGCCACGGTGTCGCCCACCGCGACCAGCCAGGAGAGGATCTCCCCCTCGGTGAGCCCCTCGCCGACGTCGGGGAGGCGGAACTGGCGCAGCTCGGCCATCAGAACCCCATCGCCCGGTCGACGGCGTCCAGCACCCGGTCGAGGTCGGGGAGGTAGTCCTCCTCGAGCTTCGACGGCGGGTACGGGGTGTCGTACCCGCCCACCCGCAGCACCGGCGCCTCCAGCGAGTGGAAGCAGGTCTCGGTGACCCGGGCGGCGATCTCCGCGCCCAGGCCCAGGGTCAGCGGCGCCTCGTGCACGACCACGCACCGGCCGGTGCGGCGCACCGAGGCGTACACCGGCTCCAGGTCCAGCGGGGACAGGGTGCGCAGGTCGACCACCTCCAGCGAGCGCCCCTCCTCGGCCGCGGCCTCGGCGGCCTGCAGCGCCGTCTTCACCATCGGCCCGTAGGCGAGCACGGTGACGTGGTCGCCACCGCGGACCACCCGGGAGGCGAACAGCGGCGCCGGGGCGCCGTCGAGGTCGACCTCGCCCTTCTCCCAGTACCGCCGCTTGGGCTCGAGGAAGACGATCGGGTCGGGGTGGGCGACCGCTTGCTGGATGCCCCAGTAGGCGTCGGCCGGGGTGCTGATGCTGACCACCTTGAGCCCGGCGGTGTGCGCGAAGTAGGCCTCCGGGCTCTCGCTGTGGTGCTCGACCGCGCCGATGCCGCCGCCGAAGGGGATCCGGATGACGATCGGCATCGGCAGCCGGCCCTTCGAGCGGGCGTGCAGCTTGGCCACCTGGGTGACGATCTGGTTGTAGGCGGGGAACACGAACCCGTCGAACTGGATCTCGCAGACCGGCCGGTAGCCGCGCATCGCCAGCCCGACCGCGGTGCCGAGGATGCCGGCCTCGGCCAGCGGGGTGTCGACGACCCGGTCCTCGCCGAAGTCCTTCTGCAGCCCGTCGGTGATCCGGAAGACCCCGCCCAGGCGGCCGATGTCCTCGCCCATGAGCACGACCTTGGCGTCGTCCTCCATCGCCCGGCGCAGCCCGAGGTTGAGCGCCTTGCCGATGGTGAGGGTCTCGGTCACCGCCCCGCTCCTTCGAACCCGGCCTCGTCGAAGCTGGCGTGGTACTCGAGGAACTCCGCGCGCTGGCGGGCCAGCTCGGGGGGCATCTCGGCGTAGACGTGGTCGAAGATCTCCGTCGGCGCCGGCTGGGGCAGCTCCCGGGTGCCGCTGCGGATCCGCTCGGCCAGCGCGTCGGCGTCGGCCTCGACCGCGGCGAAGAAGTCCGCGTCGGCGATGCCGCTGCGGGACAGGTGCGCCTTGACCCGGGCGATCGGGTCGCGCAGCTTCCACTCCTCCAGCTCGCTGGCCAGCCGGTAGCGGGTCGGGTCGTCGGAGGTGGTGTGCGCGCCCATCCGGTAGGTGAACGCCTCGATGAAGGTGGGGCCCTGACCGTCGCGGGCGGCGGCCAGCGCCGCCCGGGTCACCGCGAGCACGGCCAGGACGTCGTTGCCGTCGACCCGGACGCCGGGGAAGCCGAAGCCGCCGGCCCGGTGGAACAGCGGCACCCGGGACTGCCGCTCGATCGGTGCGCTGATCGCGTACTGGTTGTTCTGGCAGAGGAAGACCACCGGCGCACCGAAGGTGGCGGCCCAGATCATCGCCTCGTTGACCTCGCCCTGGCTGGTGGCGCCGTCGCCGAGGAAGGCCAGGGTGGCGCTCTCCGCGCCGTCGCGCTGCAGGCCCATCGCGTAGCCGGTGGCGTGCAGGGTCTGCGCGCCGATGACGACGGTGTAGAGGTTGAACCCGGTGGCCACCGGGTCCCAGCCGCCCTGGTCGACGCCGCGGAACAGGCTCAGCACGTGCAGCGGGTCGACCCCGCGGGTCCAGGCCACGCCGTGCTCGCGGTAGGTCGGGAAGGCCATGTCCTCGTCGGCCAGCGCCCGGCCGGCGCCCACCTGGGCCGCCTCCTGGCCGAGCAGCGACGCCCACAGCCCCAGCTCACCCTGCCGCTGCAGGGCGGTGGCCTCGGTGTCCCAGCGGCGGACGAGCACCAGGTCGCGGTACAGGCCGCGCAGCTCCTCGTCGCTCACCTCGAGCGCGTAGTCGGGGTGCTCGACCCGCTCGCCCTCGGGCGTGAGCAGCTGGACGAGCCCCGGCTGCCCGGGCAGATGGGGAGCACCGGCTCCCGGTACGGGGTCGACCACCTCGGTGGTGTGCGACAGCGCGGTCATGCGCGTCCCTCCTCGCCGTCTCGCGGAGCCCGGGGTCTCCGGGGTTCCCGCGCTGGACGTCCTCGCGGCGCCCGGGTGTGGCGTCGCTCACACATGGTGGCACGCGGGAGCTCCGAGCAGCAGATCACCACGCGGCCGATCTGCGCAAGATCCGTCCCACGGGGTGCGCACGATGCCCGGTAGTAGGACGTCCTCGCATGTCAGACTGCACATCGTGACCGCCGGCACCACCCGACTCGACGCCACCGACGCCCGCCTCCTGCTGGCCCTGTCGGAGGACCCGCGGGCCACCGTCCTGTCGCTGGCCCGGACGCTCGGCCTGGCCCGCAACACCGTCCAGGCCCGGCTGGCCCGGCTGGAGTCCACCGGCGCTCTCGAGCCGTTCGAGCGGCGGGTGCGCCCCGAGGCGCTGGGCTACCGGCTGGGCGCCTACGTGACGGTGCAGGTGGTGCAGCGCAGCCTGGCCGACGTCGCCGAGGCGCTGGCGGCGATCCCGGAGGTCCTGGAGGTCACCGGGCTCTCCGGCGTCGCCGACCTGCTGGTCCGGGTGGTCGCGACCGACGCCGACGACCTCTGGCGGATCAGCGAGCAGGTGCTGGCGATCCCCGGCGTGCAGCGCACCGACACCAACCTCGCGCTGCGCCGGTTCGTCGACCATCGGATGGCCCCCCTGCTGGAGCGCGCCGCCGGGCCCACCCGCGGTGCCGAGGACGGCGCCGGCGCGGGCTGAGGGCCGGCGGGCCACTGGCGCACCGGCCCGGCCGCCCCCCGTTTCACCCGCCGCGCGGGCCGGGTAGGGGCGCGGTCATGGCGAAGCGAACCTCTCTGGGCACCATCGGCAAGGGCCGGCGCGGGATCAGCACGCTGGGCTGGGTGCTGCGCGGCGCCGCCGCCGGTGCGGCCGGCACGACGGCGCTGAACGCCGTCACCTACCTGGACATGGTGGTGCGCGGGCGGGGCAGCAGCTCGACCCCGGAGCAGACCGTGGAGGCGCTCGCCGACAAGGTGCACGTGCAGGTCCCCGGCGACGAGGAGACCCGGCAGAACCGGGTTCAGGGGCTCGGCCCGATGACCGGCCTGGCCGCCGGGGTCGGCGTCGGGGTCCTCGCCGGGCTGGCCCGCGCCGCCGGGTTCCGCTCCCAGCCGCTGGTCGGGACGGCGCTGACCACGATCGGCGTGCTGATCGGCTCGAACGGCCCGATGACCGTCCTGGGAGTCACCGACCCCCGCACCTGGCCGCTCAGCTCCTGGATCACCGACGTCGTCCCGCACCTGGCCTACGGCGCCGTGGTCAAGACGACGATGGACGCCTTCGACCGCCCCTGACGCGGTCGGGACCGGTCCGGACCCGTCAGGAGCTCACGGTGGCGTAGCCCACGTCAGAACGAACTCGGGCTACGCCACCGCTGCACGGTTCAGAAGTCGCCCAGGTGCCTGTCCCGGAGGTCCTTGGCCACGTACCCGCCCACGATCAGCAGTACGCCGCCGACTGCGGTGATCACCGCCGGGGTGTAGTCGTAGTCCATGAAGGTCCCGAGTCCGACCATGTAGTAGGCGTAGAACGCCGGGACGATGCTCGGGAGGCTGTAGGCGATCCCGTACCCCGACGCGCGCACCTTGGTGGGAAAGAGCTCCATCAGGAACGCCGTGATCATCGCCCACATGGTCAGGCCCGGGATGATGGCCAGGATGGCCAGCGGGATCATCCAGGTGCTGTCCTTCGCCGCGACCGCGAACGCGAGGGCCGCTGTGCTCACCACCGCGCAGGCCGCACCGATCACCATGATCGTCTCGCGCCGGCCGAATCGCTGCCCCGCCGCACCCACGACGGGGAACAGCGCGGCGCCCAGCAGGGCCGCAGTCAGGATGACGACATTGATCCTGAAATCCGACACGTCGAGTCCGCGGAAGTGGCTGGAGAAGACGCCGACCGTGCCGTTGAGGGTCAGCCATGCGCCGGAACCGACCACGAATGCGATGCCGAACGACCTGGCGTTCGGCCCGCTGGCCAGGGCCTTCAGCGGGTTCTCCCGGTTCTTGGGCATCTTGGTCCAGATCTCGGACTCCGGCACCGCCTTCAGGTAGTAGAAGAACAAGGCAGTGCAGAACACGAAGCCGAACAGGAAGGGGATGCGCCAACCCCACACCGCGTACGCCGACTCCGGCCCACCGGCCGGAAAGATCCGCAGGGTGAGCAGTGTGACGACCGTGATGAAGGCCAGCGCCAGCGGATAGCCCATGTTGATCATGGACCCCGCCACTCCACGCTTGCTGCGCGGGGCGTACTCCATGGCCAGCGGGTTGGCAGCCGAGTACTCCCCACCCAGGAAGAGACCGTCGACCAGGCGCAGGAAGATCAGGCTGACCAGGGCCCAGACGCCGATGGTGGCGTACCCGGGCAGGACAGCCATCGCGCCGGTGCAGACCGCCGAGCCAGCCGCCGCGATGAGCGTCGTCTTCCGCCGGCCGATCCTGTCCCCGAGCGGTCCGAAGACCACGGAGCCCAACGGGCGGCCGATGATCGATGCCACGAAGATCAGCGCCGTGAAGATCGCCATGTCCACGGTCGAGGACCCCGAGGAGGTGAAGTAGACGATCGCCGGGGAGAGTGCGATGACCGGGAGGTAGACGTCGTACATGTCGACGAAGAAGCCGAACATCGCCGCGCCCAGCGCGCGGCGCCCCTTGGGCCCGAACTCGACGGGCTCGCCCGGTGACCGTGTGCTGTCTTGCACCTGGGCGCTCTGAGTGTCAACCACGGGATCGTCCGCCCTCGCCGACCGGGAGCCCCGGCGCTCCGTCGGTGATCCGACCCGTGGGTTCGTGCCGGGTCTTGTCCACGCTCAGGGCGAAGACGTCGAACCGGTTGTAGGTGCCCACGATGTCGTGCGCCTGCTTGGGGACGATGCGGTCGGCCAGAGTCAGGTCGGCGTACAGGATTCCCTCCTCGCCGACCAGCGGACCGGCCAGGTACTGCCCGGTCGGTCCGAGGATCATCGACGCGGTCGGCTTGGCACCCAGGAGCTTGACGATCGACTCGTCCCCACCGGACACCAGTTCGACGGCGTCGTCGCCCAGCGCCGTCGAGGCGACGATGTTGAACACCTTGCCCTCGAAGGAGTGGGCAGCGCTGCGCAGTCGGATGCTCTCGGCCAGGTCGTACTCCTCCCGTGCGTCGCTCCGGTCGAAGGGCCAGGCCGGCGGATAGGTCGCGATGTGCACCTCTTCGCCCTGGGCGAGCAGTGCGTAGCGGGCCAGTGTGTTCGTGTTCTCCCCGCAGAGCAGCACCCCGACCTGCGCGCCGTCGACGTCCACCGGCTGCAAGTCGTGTGCGTCACCGTGGGACCAGGCCAGACGCTCACACCAGGTCGCGACGAGCTTGCGCCGGTGATTCACCAACTCCCCGTCGTGGCTGAAGACCAGGTTCGCGTTCCAGACAGTGCCGACGCTGACCCGGCTGACCTCGTTGACACCCACGGACAGGGTCACCCCGTGGTCCCTGGCGATCGCGCCCAGGCGTCGCACCTGAGGCCCGGGGACCTCGATGGCCGACTCCACCATCCGGACCTGGAAGTCATGCTGGTCGACCGGCGGCAGCACGCTCGTCCACAGTGGGAAGCCTGCGATGAACGACTCGCCGAAGGCGACGAGCTGGGCGCCTTCGGACGCCGCTTGGGCGACCAACCCCTCCAGCTTGTCGATGGTCGCCTCCGTGTCGAACATGACCGGAGCCGCCTGAACGGCAGCAACCCTCAACGGGGTGGATCTCTTGATGGACACGACTCGCACACCTCCATGCGCCGGGATGCCGAGGCGCCGCGCGCCCCGGAACGACTGCCCGGAAAGCTAGGCAAGGCGTGGGTGCACGGCGATACCGTCAGGTAGCAATCGAGTAATCGCAGTGTCGAGGACTTCCGACACTGTTTCCACGCCCGTGGTCGGTGGCTGACCAGCGGCTGGCCGATGGCCGCCCGGACTCACCGGGCTTCGCTCACTCCCCAGAGGACCTCGAAGAGGTTGGCCTGCATCGTGGCGTACTCGGAGCTCTCGATCTTGACCGCGAACGACTCGTCAGTCGAGGAGAGCATCACCACCGAGTCGGTGCCGATGATCGAGGTCATGGTGTAGACGTAGGACGGCGGGGCCCAGCGGGCCTCCCGGAACTCGGGGTCGCTGGTGAGCCAGCCCGGAGAGGTGTCCTTCTCGGCCGAACGGATCACCTTGAGGAAGATCCGGCGGCGTCCTCGCTCGCGGACGTACCCCTCCATGACGTCCTGGCCGATCGCCGCGTACAGGTCTTCCATGGACATGATCGCGCGCAGGTCGCATCCCCAGTTCAACGTCTCGAACAGCGCCTGCCGGATTCCCGCCGCGCCGTCGTAGTGGCTGGTCCGGGGGAACGGCCCCGCCTTCTCGTGGATCGCACGCAACCGTGGCACGACCTCGTCCAGGATGCGCTTGCGCTGGTGCCACTCCCCGAGCAGTCGTCCGGGGTCGTTCGGGCGGAGGACCTTCGTCCCGGCTCTGCGCTTCACCCGATCGGAATCGACGAGTTCCACGAGACCACGCTGCCGGAGGTGACCGGTGAGGTCGTATGCGTGGCTCCGCGTGATGCCGCTGGCCATGGCGACCTCGGCCACCGTGGGCTGCCGCATCTCCAGCAGCATCAGGTAGAAGCGCGCGGCCTTCGGCTCGATGCCGATCTCGACCAACTGCTGGAGGAGCAGGCCGCGCAGATCGGGCGACTGCTCGCCACCGTCCGTGTGGTCCACGGCAGCAGGCTAGCGATCCCCGAGCCAGCCGCCCCTCTGTGACGGACGACGGTGCCGTCGCAGTCTCGGCGCTGATCGAACAGCGCGATCGGGGGAGGACACCGTCGCGTCGAGGCCACGCCGGGGATCAGCTCAGCGCCAGCCCCGCGCGTCCACCCCGCCGGGCACCGGCGCATCGGGGTCGTAGGGCGTGCGGGTGAAGACGAAGGTCGCCAGGTCCAGGTGGTCGGGGGCGATCCGCAGCGTCTCCCCCGCGTAGTAGCCGTCCAGGCCCACCCAGGTGCCGTCCGCCCGCGCGGTGAACCGGCTGGCCCGGCCGGGGCGGCCGGGCAGCGGGCCCAGGTGCAGCAGCCGGTCGCCCTGCGCCCGCAGCACGTGCGGGGCCGGCCCCCAGAACCACACGCCGAGGACGTCCAGCGGCACCGGCGGGGGCGCCGGCGTCCAGGCGTCGACGACGCGCGGCTCGGCCGCCCGGAGGTCGGCCAGCAGCCCGGGGACGAGCGGGTCCAGCCCGCTGGTGGTGTTGGCCAGCATCACCGCGCCCGCCTGCTCGGCCCGGTCGACGAACACCCCGGCGAGGAACCCGGGCATCGAGCCGCCGTGGCCGACCAGCGTCACCCCGTCGGCGCGCACCACCTGCAGACCCAGGCCGTACGCCGACCAGCCGGCCGCGGCGGAGTCGACCCCGGCCGGAACGGTCATCTCCTCCAGGGTGGCCGGGGAGACCACGTCGTCGGTGTCACCGAGCAGGAAGACCGCGAACCGCCCCAGGTCGGCCAGCGTGGCCCACAGCTGACCGGCCGCGGCCATCACCCCGGCGTCGTGCTCGGGTTCGGGCAGCACGACGTCGGCCCACGGGTGCACCGCGTGGCCCTGGGCGGCAGCGCCGCTGGGACGCGGGGTGGTGCGGGTCATGCCCAGGGGCAGCAGCACCTCGTCCCGGACGACGTCCGCCCACGGCCGGCCGCGGTGCCGGGCGACCAGCTCACCGAGCAGGCCGAAGCCGAGGTTGGAGTAGTGGAACCGCCGGGCGGCGCCGAGCACCACGTCGTCGTCGCTGAGCGGCAACTCGGCCAGCGATCCGCCGGGTACGCGCTCCCACCAGCCGCCCGGGCTCTCCGACCCCGCCCCGGCCAGGTGGGAGAGGAGCTGACCGACCGTGCGGTCACCCAGCGGGGTGCCCGGCAGGTGCTCGTCCAGCAGGTCGTCAAGGCCCAGGACGCCCTCGTCGCGCAGCCGCATCACCACCAGGGCGGTGACCGTCTTGCTGATCGAGCCGAGCCGGTACTGGACGTCGGTGTGCGGGTCGGCGACGTCCCCCCGCCCGGCCGACCAGGCGAGCCCGCCGCCCCGGACGACGCCGGCGACCAGGCTGGGGGCCCGTCCGTCGCGCTGCACGCGGGCGGTGCGGGCCAGCAGGGTGCGGGCGGTGGAGGGCAGCACTGGCTCGGCCATGCCGGGAGGCTAGCCAGCCCGGACGGCTGCGGTCTCCCCCACCGGCAGCCGGCCGGTGCGGCGGGCCCAGTGCTCGAACCAGAGGGTCACCAGCGGCGGCACCGAGGCGGCCAGCGCGAGGACGGTGGTGCCGAGGGACCAGCCGAGCACCCGCCAGGCGACGAGCGTCACCGCGACGTAGGCGATGAAGACCGCACCGTGCACCGGGCCGAACACCTGGACGCCGACCTCGGAGGTCTTCGGCACGTACTTGACGAACATCCCGGCGAGGAGCAGCACCCAGGACACCGCCTCGGCGACGGCGACGACGCGGAACGTGCGGGCGACGGGGGCGGGGGCGAGCAGTCGGGCAGCCACGACCGGGGACAACGAACCACCGGTGCCGCAGTCTCCCGGATGTGATGAAGACCCTCCTCCCCACCCTTCGCGAGCTCAGGGCGGGACCCGGGAGGGGCCATTGCACGACGCGGAGACGCCGGTGCCCCGGCCGCCGAGAGGCGACCGGGGCACCGGTGTTCGTGCTGGAGCGCTGGCGTCAGCCGGCGATGCGGCGCATCGCGGTGATCGGGCTGACCGCGTCGATGCTGGCGACCTTGACGACGTCGCCGGAGGTCGGCGCGTGCACCATCTGGCCGTTGCCGATGTAGATGCCGATGTGGCTGACCGGGCTGCGGAAGGCGATGAGGTCGCCCGGCTGCAGCTCTCCGCGGGAGACCGCACGACCCATGCTCGCCTGGGCCCGGCTGGAGTGCGGCAGGGAGATGCCGGCGGCGGCGTAGGCGTACTGCACCAGACCGGAGCAGTCGAACGACCCCGGGCCGGCGGCGGCCCAGACGTAGGGCTTGCCCTGCTGGGCCATGGCGGTGCTGACCGCGGTCGCCGCGGCACCGCTGGAGGCGACGACCGGGGCGGACGGGGCCTGGGCGGCCGGGGCTGCGGCGCGGGCGGCGTTGCCGCCCCCACCCGACCCGGAGCCGGAGCCCGATGCCTGCTCGGCCGCGGCGGCCTCAGCGGCGTGCCGCCGCTCGGCCTCGGCCCGGGAGGCGGCCTGCTCCGCGGCGGAGAGCCGCTCGTACATCGCCTGGTACTCGGCGATCTGCTTGTTCAGGTCGGTGCGCTGCTGCTCGACCCGGTCCAGCTGGGCCTGTGCCTCGGTGGCGGCGGCCTCGGCCGCGGCCTGGGCCTCGGTGGCCTGCTCGTCGGCCGCGACGGCCTCGCCCAGGATCCCGTTGTTGTGGTCGGCGATGGAGCCCAGCGTGCCGACGCGGTCCATCAGCTCGTCGGCGGACTCGCTGGTGAGCATCGCCTGCAGGGTGCTCAGCTGGTCGCCGGTGTAGGCGCTGCGGGCGACCTCCCGGACCCGGTCACGGGCGCCGGCCAGGGCGGCCTCGGCGGCCTCGACCTGGGCGGCGGCGGCGTCGACCTCGGCCTGCGTGGCCTCGAGCTCGACGCGGGCGTGGTTGAACTGCTCGGTGACGACCTCGAGGTCGTGCGCGCGCTCGGCGACCAGCGTGGCCGCCTCGGCGGAGGTGGTGGGCTCGGCCGCGGCGGGCGCGGGAGCCAGCAGGGTGGTGGCGACGAGCGCCCCGGCGGCGAAGAAGGTGACGACGGCCCGGCGGGAAGTGGACCCGCGGCGGGCAGGGTTGAGCGAACTCGCCATGTTCGGCGGGTGGTCCTTTCTTCCAACGTGCCGCCTACCGAGTTAGCTGACGGGTTCGGATGGGAAGACACCCGGCACGTGCGGTCCGATCGGGCCGCTCAGTGCTTCACCCCAGTGCTGCGGTGGGTCCCCGGTCCCCTGGCCCGCCGGAGTGCACGGGCCGCGGAGTTCGGCGGCGGTCTGGTCGGTCGCCACCGAGAGGTGGCTGAGGTGCCCGTCCGGACCGTCGCCCACCGTAAGGGCGTTATGGGCTCGTGACAAAGGTCCTTTGCGATTTTGTTGAGAAACTCCGTGGGTGTGCTGCGACACGCTCACCGAGCGTGACTGGCGCGCCGGGCCTGTGGGTCACCGCCGCCCACGGCCCCCCACCTCACCCGCGCCCGGGACGCCGACACGCGACCTGAACTGGGCGCCTGCATCCCGCACCGGACGGCGCGGTCGCCGGTCTCGAACCGCGCCCCTCAGCACCTTGCCGACCCCTTCCCGTCACGCTCCGCCAGCGGCTCCACACCCCGCGCCGCCACCGCATCAGGGGCTGGGTACTCCCCCGGCGTGGCGGTCGCCGGCCCTGGCCCGGGGACCTGGTAGAGGGAGCCGGAGCACGGCGCGCCAGGATGACCGGGTGCCGACCCTCGCCACCGCCCCCTGGGACGACCCGGACGTCGTCGCGCTGACCGCCGCCCAGCAGGTCGAGCTGCGCGCCCGCTACGACGGCGCCGGCGAACCCGGGGTGCCCCCGTCCGCCGCCGACGTCGCGGTGGTGCTGCTCGCCCGCGACGACGACGGCACCCCGATCGGCTGCGGCGCGCTGCGCCCGCTGGGGCCGGACGAGGCGGAGATCAAGCGGATGTACGTCGTCCCCGGCGCCCGTGGGCGAGGGGTGTCCAGGCTGCTGCTCGCCGGGCTGGAGACCGAGGCGGTGACCCGCGGGTGGACGACGGTGCGGCTGGAGACCGGCGTCCGGCAGCCGGAGGCGATCGCGCTGTACCGGTCGACGGGCTACCGGCCGGTCGAGGCGTTCGGGCACTACGTCGGCGCCGACGACCCGCACGCGGTCTTCCTCGCCCGGGAGCTGGCGTGAGCACCGCGGCCCGCTACGACGCGGTCGTCGTCGGGGGTGGGCACAACGGGCTGGTCGCCGCCGCCTACCTGGCGCGCGCCGGGTGGTCGGTGCTCGTGCTCGAGCAGCGGGACGTGCTCGGCGGCGCCGCCATCAGCCAGCACGTGTTCCCCGGCGTCGACGTCCGGCTCTCGGCGTACTCCTACCTGGTCAGCCTGCTGCCCGACCGGATCGTCACCGACCTGGGCCTGCCGCTGGACCTGCGGGACCGCGCGGTCGCGTCCTGGACGCCGCTGCGCCGCCACGGCCGGCACCGGAGCCTGCTGGTCGAGCGGGACGAGGGGCCGGCGACGGCGGCGTCCTTCCGCGCGCTCACCGGCGGGGACGCCGAGCTGGCCGGCTGGCAGCGGTTCTACGGCCGGCTGGCCACCCTGGCCGAGGACCTGGCGCCCACGTTCACCGAGCCGCTGCCCAGCGAGGCGGAGCTCGCCGGCCGGCTGCGCGACCCGGGCATCTGGCGCGACCTGCGCGAGCGTCCGCTGGCCGACGTCGTCGCCGACCACCTGTCCGACGACGACGTGCGCGGCATCGTCCTCACCGACGGCCTGATCGGCACCTTCGCCGACGTGCACGCGGCCGACGGGCTGGCCGGGCGCTGCTTCCTCTACCACCTGGTCGGCAACGGCACCGGCCGCTGGCGGGTGCCGGTGGGCGGCATGGGCGCGGTCAGCGGCGCGATCGCCACCGCCGCCCGCGCGGCGGGCGCCCGGCTGGTCACCCGGGCCACCGCCACCGCGATCGAGGCCCGCGCCGACGGGGTCACGGTGCACTGGACCGACGACGAGGGGACGGCGCACGCGGCCGACGCCGGGCACGTGGTGGGCGGCGCCGCGCCGGCCGTGCTCGACGAGCTGCTCGGCGCGCCGGCCACGCCACGGCCCTCGGGCTCGCAGCTCAAGGTCAACATGGTGCTGCGGCGGCTGCCCGGGCTGCGCTCCGGGGACGACCCGCACCGGGTGTTCAGCGGGACCGTGCACGTCGACGAGTCCGCGTCGGCCATCGACGCCGCCTACGCCCAGGCCGCCGCCGGGCGGCTGCCCGACGTCGTCCCGTTCGAGGTGTACTGCCACTCGCTGACCGACCCGTCGATCACCGGGGCGACCGGGCTGCACACGCTGACCCTCTTCGGGCTGCACACCCCGGCCGAGCTCTACGCGACCGACCCGGTGGGCACCCGCGAGGAGGCGGTGCGCCGGGTGGTCGCGCAGCTCGACGACCACCTCACCGAACCGCTGGCCGACTGCCTGGCCACCGACGCCGAGGGCCGGCCGTGCCTGCAGGCGGCCTCACCCCTGGACGTCGAGGCCGCGCTGGCGATGCCGGGCGGGCACATCTTCCACGGCGACCTCTCCTGGCCGGTGGCCACCGACCCGGAGCAGGCCGGCACCTGGGGCGTGGCGACGGCGCACCCGCGGGTGGTCGCGGCGTCGTCCGGGGGCACCGTGCGCGGCGGTGCGGTCAGCGGGCTGGGCGGCTTCGCCGCGGCCCAGCACCTGCTCGGGCGGTGACCGTCCCGGATCCGTGCGTGAGCAGCCGCTGCCGGGGAAGGAAGGCAGCAGAGCCCGGGACCGGCCGGTCCCGACGACGACTGGAGACGCCATGAGCACCCCGACGAACCGCCCGGACGACCAGGGTCAGCCGCCGAAGAAGGCACAGAACCGGAGCCGGGCCATCCTGGCCGGCGTCGTCGTGCTGATCCTCGTGGTGATCTTCGGCTACATGCTGCTGGTGGGCGGTCTCGCCGACTGAGCCGCACCCGGCGGGCGGCGGTGCCCCGCGCCGTGGTCACATGACGCGGTGCGGGTGGCGGACGAGGCACAGGGCCTCGCGGCGTCGGTGCGCCGCCGGCTGCGGGGGCGCGACACCTCCCTCATCGCCGCCGGCCTCACCTTCTACGCGGGCATCGCCGTCGTCCCGGGCCTGGTGCTCTCCCTCGGCCTGACCAGCTGGGTGACCAGCCCACGGACCGTGCAGCGGCTGACCGACCGGCTGGCCGAGGTGCTGCCGGTCGAGCTCGGCGCCCCCACCGCCCTGGCCCGGCTGGCCGAGGCCGGCACCGGGCTGTCGGTGATCGGTGGCCTGCTCACCCTGCTGCCCATCTCGCTCTACGGGGAGGGCCTGCGCCGGGCGCTGCTGCGGTTCAGCCCGGCGCACGACCGGTTCACCGCCTGGCGCGGCCGGCTGCTGGCGCTGCCGCTGCTGCTGGTCGCCCCGCTGCTGACCTGGCCGCTGCTGCGGGCCGGCCAGGCGCTCGCCGAGCTGTCCGCCGAGCCCGGCGTCAGCAACCGCCTGGCGGCGTTCGCGGTCGGCTACTACTCGGTGCTGGCCGTGCTCACCGTGCCGCTGGCCTGGGTCTTCGGGGCGGTGGCCGCGGGCCGGCTGCGGTGGGCCGCGGTGGGCGCCGGTGCGCTGTTCACCGCGGCCTGCCTGTCGGGGTTCCTGCAGGGGTTCGTGCTCTTCCTGTCGCTGCCGCTGGACCTCGGCGCCCCCTTCGGCGGGCTGACCGTGGTCGGCGGCGTGATCGCCGTCGGCTTCTGGCTGTTCCTGCTGCATCTGGTGCTCATCGCCGGCTGGCTGTGCACCCAGGCGCTGGACGAGCGCCTCGACCGACGAGCGGTCAGCCGCTGAGCGGCTGCTCCTCGACGAGCCGGTCGCGCTGCTCGTCGACGTCCCAGGCCGGTTCCGGCAGCCGCGGCTGCAGCTCGGTGAGGGTCTCCAGCAGCAGCCGCCCGACGGCCCAGTTCCGGTACCACTTGCGGTCGGCCGGCACGACGTACCAGGGCGCGGTGTCGGTGTCGGTGCGCTCCATCGCGGTGGCGTGGGCCTCCTGGTACTCCGACCACAGCGCCCGCTCGTCGACGTCGGAGGGGTCGAACTTCCAGCGCGTGGTCGAGTCGTCGAGCCGGGCGAGCAGCCGCTGCTTCTGCTCCCACGGGGACAGGTGTAGGAAGACCTTGACGATCGTGACGTCGTCGGCGGCCAGCTGCCGCTCGAACCGGGCGATCTCCCGGTACCGCCGCTCGATGACTTCCGGTGCGGCCAGCTGCCGGACCCGGCCGATCAGCACGTCCTCGTAGTGGGAGCGGTCGAAGACGCCGACCTTGCCCGGCCCGGGGAGCGCGCGGCGCACCCGCCAGAGGAAGGAGTGCCGCAGCTCCTCCGGCGTCGGCCTGCCGAAGGAGACCACGTGCACGCCGTGCGGCTCCATCGCGCCGACGACGTGCTTGACGACGCCGCCCTTGCCGCTGGTGTCCATGCCCTGCAGCACCAGCAGCACCCGCCGCCGGCTGCCGCCGGTGCCCTCCGCGTAGAGCCGCTGCTGCAGCTCGGCCAGCCGCTCCGCGTCGACCCGCGTGACGTCCTTGGTCCGCTCCTTGTCGCCCGGCACGCGCGGCGTCGACCGGGGGTCGAGCTCGCTCAGCCGGACCGGGGCGGGGGGCACGCGCAGGGCTCGGCGCAGGGAGGACATGCCCCGCAGCCTAGGGACGCCCGCTCAGCCGGCCAGCAGCTCGGGGAGGTCACCGCGGTGGAGGACGACCATGCTGCTCACCGCCCGGGTGAGGACGACGTAGAGCCGGTGCAGCCCGCGCGGCTCGGCGGCCACGATCGCCGCCGGCTCCACCACCACGACGTGGTCGAACTCCAGCCCCTTCACCAGCGTCGCCGGCACCACCGACAGCCGGGTGGGCGCGCTGCCGTCGTCGGCCAGCGCCGCCACCTCCAGGCCGGCGGCGACCAGCATCCCGACCACCGCCGCGACGTCGGCGTCGGCGCAGACCACGCCGGTCGACCCCTCGGCCGCGGCCAGCTCGGCGACCACCGCGGCCAGCGGCCCGGCGAGCGTCCCCACCGGGCGCAGCCGCAGCGCGCCCGGCTCCGAGCGCGCCGCCGTCGCCGCGGGCAGCCCGGGGGCGATCCGCGGCAGCAGCCGGTTGGCGAAGTCCAGCACCTCGCCGGGCACCCGGTAACCGCGGGTCAGCGGCCGGATCGTCGTCTCCGGCCGGCCCAGGCCGGCCAGCGTCTGCGCCCAGTCCGGCGCCGACCAGGGGCTGGTGGCCTGGGCGAGGTCGCCGAGCACGGTCAGCGAGCCCGCACCCAGCCGCCGGGCGATGACCCGGCACTGCATCGGCGAGAGGTCCTGCGCCTCGTCGACGACGACGTGCCCGTAGCCGGGGGTGCGCTCGAGCATCCCGGCGACCTCGTCGACCAGCACGGCGTCCGCGGCGGTCCACGGGGCGCTCCGCACCGACCGCGGCACCTTCGGCCACCGGAGCAGCGCCTGCTCCTCCTCGGTGAGCACGCCGCGGGCCGCACGGGCCAGCCGCCCGGGGTCGGTGAACAGGTCGTGCACCAGCCCGGCGGCGTCCACGGCCGGCCAGACCGCGTCGCAGAAGGCGCGCACCTCGGCGCTGCGGGCGCACCGTCGGGTCTCGGCGTCGGTCGGGCTGCCCCCGCCGGCCTCCTTCAGCCGCCGGGCGTACTCGGCCAGCCCCATCGCCAGCCGCTCCCGGCCGGCCGCGTAGTGCACCAGCTGCTGGTCGTCGGCGCCGCTGGTGCCGGCCCGGCGCAGGTCGTCGACGAAGCGCTTGAGCCGGTCCTCGCCGATGCGGTACTTCCGGCCGGACAGCGTGACCTGCACCGAGTCGGCCGGCTTCCGGACCCCGCCCCAGAGCGCCCGCCGGAGCACCTCGGCCATCCGCGGGTCGCCCTTGAGGACGGCGACGGCCGGCTCGTCGTGCGCGCGGACGGTCACCCGGGCGGTCAGGTCGGCGACGGTGGCCTGGTCGACCTCCACCTCCCCCAGCGCGGGGAGCACCTGCTCGATGTAGCGCAGGAACGCCCGGTTCGGCCCGACCACCAGCACGCCGGTGCGGGCCAGCTGCTCGCCGTGGGTGTAGAGCAGGTAGGCCGCCCGGTGCAGCCCGACGGCGGTCTTCCCGGTGCCCGGCGCGCCCTGGACGCAGATCGACTCGGTCAGCGGGGCCCGGACGATCTCGTCCTGGTCGGGCTGGATGGTGGCCACGATGTCGCGCATCGGGCCGCTGCGCGGGCGCTCGATCTCCTGCCGCAGGATCGCCCCCGCGGCGCCGTCGTCCGGCCCGTCGGCCAGCAGCTCGTCCTCGTAGCCGGTGAGCTCGCCGGCGGCGAAGCCGAAGCGGCGCCGGCGCACCACGCCCTGCGGATCGGCGGCGCTGGCCTGGTAGAACGGCCGGCTCATCGGCGCCCGCCAGTCGATGACCACCGGGTCACCGGCGGCGTCGCGCACGTGCCGGCGCCCGATGTGGAACGTCTCCGAGCTCCCGTCGGTCCGGCCGAAGAACGGCGGGACACCGGGGTCGGCGGCCAGGGAGCGGAGGCGCTCGGCACGGGCGGCACCGAGGCGTTCGGAGGCCCAGGCGTCCACGCCGGCATCGGTGACCGCGACGGCGGCGGTGCGCATCTGGGTCAGGCAGTCGGCCGCGCGGTCCAGGTGGGCGCGCTCGGCGGCGAGGACGGGATCGGGGGCGGTCTCGGCGAGGGCGGGGGTCGGAGACACCGTCGGAGGACGGTACGCGCGCGAGGAGGCCGGCTCAACCCACTTCCGCCGTGGCACGCCGGAGATGTGTAGCCGGACCCACCCCGGAGCACCCACCAGGGCATGACCAGTGACTCCGCGCCGCCGCCCGTGATCGGGGCGACCGTCGACGACCGGGACGGCACCACCCTGGGCACCGTGACCGCGGTCTTCCTCGACGACGTGACCGGCCGACCCACCTGGATCGGCCTCACCGAGGGGCAGCACGCCGCACCCGACGACGAGGAGGTGCCGGTGATCGCCCCGATGAGCGGCGCCGAGTTCACCGGTGGGCGGCTGCACCTGACCGTGGCCGCCACGGCGGTCCGCTCCGCGCCGCGCGTCGCCCGACCGGACCACCTCAGCCCCGAGGAGGAGGCCACGCTGCAGGCGCACTACCGCGTCGGCGCGGCCGCCGGCACCGGGGCAGCGCACTCCGGCGGCGGCTCGGCCGACTCCGCGATGACCCGCTCGGAGGAGCAGCTCCGGGTCAGCACCGTGGTCGAACCCTGGACCCGGGCGGTCCTGCGGATCGAGGAGGTCACCGAGGAGGTGATGGTGCCGGTCACCGTCACCCGGCAGCGCGCCCGGATCGAGCACCTGCCGCTCCGCGCGGGCGAACGCCCGGCCGCGGACGCGCCGGCCGAGGTCGGCGGCGACCGGACCGGCGAGTGGGTGACCCTCTACGGCGAGCGCCCGGTGGTCTCGGTCGAGCGGGAGCCGCTCGAGCGGGTGCGGCTGGCCACCTCCTGGACGACGGACGAGCAGGCCGTGACCGACCGGCTGCGCCGCGAGGAGCTGTCCCTGGACACCGACCGCCCAGGCGCCTGATCAGCGGCGGCGGAGCAGCGCGGTCGCGGCGATGCCCGCCGCGACCGCCGCGCCCGCCAGGCCGGCCCGGGCCGGGTGGACGGTGACGCCCACCGTCCAGCTGCCGCCGCGGTGCCAGCCGACGTGCGAGCCCCGCTCCTGGCCGCCGTGGCCGGCGTGCCACAGGGCGCTCCGCTCCCGCGGTACGGCCCGGCGGTTCGGGTCGAGCTGGCTGGGCCACATGTACCAGGACATGATCTTGTCGACCGTCCGTGGGAGCAGCGCCCCCGCGAGTTGGACGACCTTGGCCTGCGAGCCGACATAGACGTCGCGGACCGGGTGCACCGCCGCGCCCAGGATCGCCTCGGCGACGGCCTCCGGCGGGTACACCATCCCGCGGTGCGCGGGCTGCGCGTCGGTGTGGGCGTGGGCGTGCTCGTTGTACGGGGTGTCGATCCGTCCGGGGTGGACGAGGGTCACCGAGACGGGATCGTGCTCGTGCTGCAACTCCACCCGCAGCGCGTCGGTGAACCCGTGCACCGCGTGCTTGGCGCTGGCATACGTCGACTGCAGCGGCGTCGACCGGTCGCCGAACAGGCTGCCGACGTTGACGATGGCGCCGGGCTCCCCGCGCTGCCGGTAGTGCTCGACCGCCTGCAGGCAGCCGTGCACCACGCCCCAGAAGACCGTGTCGAACACCCGGTGCATGTCCTCCAGCGACACCTGCGGGATCTCCCCGAAGATCGAGACCCCGGCGTTGTTCACCCAGGTGTCGAACCGGCCGAACTCGGCGATCGCGGCTCGGGCCAGCCGTTCCACGTCCTCGGGCCGCCCGACGTCGGTGACCACCGGCAGCGCCGTGCCGCCACCCTGCCGGATCTCCTGCGCCAGATCCTCCAGCGCCGACCCGTTGCGGGCGGCGAGCACCACCGCCGCACCCCGCTCCGCAGCGCGCCGGGCGGTGACCAGGCCGATGCCGCTGGAGGCGCCGGTGACGATGACGACCTGCTGGTCGAGAGGACGGAGCGAGAGGGGCACGCGGGGACTCCAGGGGACGAGGCAGCCGGCGCCCCGGCTCGGCACCACGTGGTGCCTGCCCGGCCCACCTGGCCGCGACACCTCGGCCGGGCGTGTCAGTCCCCGCCCAGCCACCACCCCAGCGCCCCGGACACCAGCCCCGGCGTGACCACGTGACCGCCGGCGAACTCGTCGTAGGTGACCTCGTAGCCGTCGGCGGCGAGCTCGGCCGCGACGCGCCGGCCGCAGCGCGCCACCGGCAGCACCCGGTCGTCGGTGCCGTGCGCGACCCAGAACCGCGGCCGGCCGAAGCGGCCGGGTGGGGCGGCGAACCCGGGGGAGAAGGCCAGCACGGCCTCGGCGAGGTCGCCGTTGGCGATGCCCAGCGACAGGGCGTACGAGGCGCCGTCGGAGAAGCCGCCGATCGCGACCCGGTCGACCGCGGTGCGGGCGAGGACCTGGGCCAGAGCGGCGTCGATGGTGGCGACGTCCCGCCCCAGCCCGCCGGCGATCAGGTCCCAGGTGGACGCCGCCGACGACGGCGCCACCACGACCACCCCGCGGGCGGTGGCCAGGTCGCCGACCAGCGCCAGCGCGTCGGCCGCCGTGCCGCCCGCGCCGTGGCAGAACACCAGCAGCGGGCGGGGCACCGGCTCCCCCGGCGGCACCGCGACCACCGCCTCGGCCGAGGTGCCCAGGTCCAGCGTGGTCAGCCCCGGCGGGAAGGGGACCTCGGAGAGCTCGGTGCGGGGGCGGCTGTCGAGGCGGCCGTCGGCGGCGCGGCGGGGAACGGTCACCGGCCGGGGCTACCCCGCAGCCGGTGGGTCTGCACGACCGGTCTCAGCCGGCCGGTCGCTCGCCCGGCTCGACGATGTGCACCCGGACGGCGCGGATCTGGGCGGGGGTCTGCAGCAGCACCGCCTTCGTCGGCTCGCCGACGTCCAGGTGGCCGAGCCGGGGCAGCGCGGCCAGCGGGCGCAGTCGCGGGTCGTCCAGCACCTCGGCGACCAGCCCCTTGTCACCGCCGGGGGCGAGCGCCTGCAGCCCGCCGGCGTGCGGCAGCAGCACCCGGGCGGCGGTGTCGGCGGCTGCGCCGACGACCGCGTCGGTCTGGTTGGCCCGCCGCCGGGCGAACCGCTGCTGTGACCACCCACCGGCCGCCGTCCGGCCCTGCACCTGCCGCGCGTCGACCTTGGAGACGACGAGTGCGGCGCCGTCGAACACCCCGACCGCCCAGCGGCCGCGCCGGACCAGCAGCACCGCGGTGCGCCGCGGCTGACGGGCGGCGACGGTCAGCGAGGTGAGCACCGCCGGCCCCGGGGTCCAGCCGGGCGGGCCCCCCACCCGCAGCCACGTCGAGTCGGCGCAGGTCACCACCACGTCGCCGTCCTCGACCCGCACGTCGGCGAAGGCGCCGTGCCGCTCGGCGACGCCGTCCAGCCAGCGGCCCAGCCGCTCGGGGGCCACCCCGAGCACCCGGCCGCCGCCGGCGGCCGGGCGGGGAGCGGTCATCGCGCCAGCGCGGGGTCGGCGGCGTGCTCGGCGGGCACGTGCAGCAGCCGCTGCCCCAGCGCCACGACGACGGCCGCGACGACGGCGGCGACCGTCGCGACCAGCACGCTGGCGTTGGCGCCCGCGGTGTCGACGATCTTGCCCGCCAGGGAGGCGCCCACGGCCACGCCGAGGGCGAGGGCCGTGCCGATCCAGGTGAACGCCTCGGTGACGGCGGCCCGTGGGACGAGCACCTCGGCCAGGGTGAAGGCGCTGATCAGCGAGGGCGAGACGGCGATCCCGGCGAGGACCACCAACGGGAGCATCACCCAGAGGGAGTCGACGAGCACCAGCGGGACGGTGAGCACGCTGAGCACCAGGAGCGCGGCCACCAGCCGGTGCCGCAGCGGCAGGCGCCAGTGCACCGCCCCCCAGCCGATGCCCGAGGCCATCGACCCGGCGGCCAGCCCGGCGATGAGCAGCCCGGCCAGGGACCGCTGGTCGACCTCGTCGGCGAAGGCGACCAGGGCGATCTCCAGCGTGCCGAGGACCGCCCCGACGGCCGCCCCGACGACGAACAGCACCCGCAGCCCGCGGGTGCGGATCGCCGAGGGGCCGCCGCGGTGCTCGTGCTCGGCCGGCGGCGGCTCGGTGCGCCGCTGGGCGGCGAACGCGAGGCCACCGACCGCGGCCAGGGTGAAGGCGGTGACCAGGCCGGAGGTGGTGTGCCCGGTCGTGGACAGGAAGGTGACCAGCACCGGGCCGACGATGAAGACGAACTCGTCGACCACCGACTCCATGGCCAGCGCGGTGGGCAGCCGTGGCGTGCCGCGCAGCAGGTGGGTCCAGCGCACCCGGATCATCGAGGCGACCGGCGGGATGCTCGCCCCGGCCGCGCCGGCGAAGAGGAACACCGTCCACAGCGGCCACTCCTGGCGCACCGCGGCGAGGAAGAGCACGCCGGAGGTGACGAAGGCGGCGAGCACGGTGAGCAGCACCCGGCGCTGGGCGTGGGTGTCGGCCAGCCGGCCGATCACCGGACCGGCGACGGCGGTGCTGACCGCCCCCACGGCGGCCACGGCGCCGCCCAGCCCGTAGGAGCCGGTCACGTCCTGGACCAGCAGCACGCTGCCCAGGCCGAGCATCGACAGCGGCAGCCGGCCGATGAGGGCAGCCAGCACCATCGGCACCGCGTGCGGCGTCCGCAGCACGTGCAGGTAGGGGTTGGGCACGAGCGGAACTGCCTCCGGGACGGGGGTGGAGCGTGCCGCCGCCACGGTAACCGACGGACCCGTCCGGCCCCGGGCACGACGGGGTCCCGTCCCCGACCACGCTGTCGGGAACGGGACGCCGTCCGGGAGCCGGACCGCGACGGCGACGCTGCCGGCGCGGACCGGGGTCTTACGCCAGCCGGCTCTTCAGGATCTCCAGCTCGTCCCAGAGCGTGGTGGGCAGCTTGTCGCCGAACTTCTCGAACCACTCGGTGATCTGCGGCACCTCGGCGCGCCACTCCTCGGGGTCGACGCGCAGCGCCTGCTCGACCTGCTCGCGGGTCATGCCCAGGCCGGAGACGTCGAGGGAGTCCGGCGTGGGCACGTGGCCGACCGGCGTCTCCTCGGCGGCGGCGGTGCCCTCCAGGCGCTCGACGACCCACTTGAGCACCCGGCTGTTCTCGCCGAAGCCGGGCCACAGGAAGCCGCCGTCGGCGTCCCGGCGGAACCAGTTCACGTAGAAGACCCGCGGCAGCTTCGTGGCGTCGTGCTGCTTGCCGGTCTCGACCCAGTGCTTGAAGTAGTCGCCGGCGTTGTAGCCGATGAACGGCAGCATCGCGAACGGGTCGCGGCGGACGACGCCGACGGCGCCGGTGGCCGCGGCGGTGGTCTCCGAGGAGAGCGTGGCCCCCATGAAGACGCCGTGGTTCCAGTCCCGGGCCTCGCTGACCAGCGGGATGGTGGTCTTGCGGCGGCCGCCGAAGAGGATCGCCGAGATCGGCACGCCCTTCGGGTCCTCGTACTCCGGGGCCAGGATCGGGCACTGGGTGATCGGGGTGCAGAACCGGCTGTTCGGGTGGCTGGACGGCTCGTCGGACTCCGGCGTCCAGTCCCGCCCCTTCCAGTCGGTCAGGTGGGCGGGGGCGTCGTCGGTCATCCCCTCCCACCAGATGTCGCCGTCGTCGGTGAGGGCGACGTTGGTGAACACCGAGTTGCCCTGGTCGATGGTGCGCATCGCGTTGGGGTTGGTGTCCCAGCCGGTGCCCGGCGCCACGCCGAACAGGCCGTACTCGGGGTTGAGCGCGTAGAGCCGGCCGTCCTCGCCGAAGCGCATCCAGGCGATGTCGTCGCCGAGGGTCTCGACCTTCCAGCCCGGGATGGTCGGCTCCAGCATGGCCAGGTTGGTCTTGCCGCAGGCGCTGGGGAAGGCCGCGGCCACGTAGTAGGTCTTCTGCTGCGGGCTGGTCAGCTTGAGGATCAGCATGTGCTCGGCGAGCCAGCCCTCGTCGCGGGCCATGACCGAGGCGATCCGCAGCGAGTAGCACTTCTTGCCCAGCAGCGCGTTGCCGCCGTAGCCCGAGCCGTAGGACCAGATGGCCCGCTCCTCGGGGAAGTGCACGATGTACTTGGTCTGGCTGCACGGCCAGGGGACGTCGGCCTGGCCGGGCTCCAGGGGTGCGCCGAGGGAGTGCATGGCCGGCACGAAGTCGCGGTCGGTGCCCATCGCCTCGAGCACCCGGCTGCCGATGCGGGCCATCACGCGCATGGAGACGACGACGTACTCCGAGTCGGTGAGCTCCACGCCGAACATCGGGTTCTCGGCCTCGACCGGGCCCATGCAGAACGGGATGACGTACATGGTGCGGCCGCGCATGCAGCCGCGGTACAGCTCGGTCATCACCGCCTTCATCTCGCCCGGGTCCATCCAGTTGTTGGTGGGCCCGGCGTCGGCCTCGTCGACCGAGCAGATGAAGGTGCGGTCCTCGACCCGGGCGACGTCGCTGGGGTCGGAGGCGCAGTGGAAGGAGTTGGGCTTCTTCGCCAGCCGGGTGAAGGTGCCGGCGTCGACGAGCCTGGTGGTGAGCCGCTCCCACTCCTCGTCGCTGCCGTCGACCCAGACCACCTGGTCCGGCGTCGTCAGCTCGGCCATCTCCTGCACCCAGGCGAGCAGCCGGGAGTGCGTGGTCGGGGCGTTGTCGAGGCCGGGGGTGGCAACTGAAGTCACGGCGTCTCCTCTTCGGTACGCCGGGTGCGGGACGACACCGGCGCTGGAGCTGGACGGCTGGGGAGCGCCGTCCCGGCCACGTCGGTGGGGCCGGGGCGGATCGCACGAGACTAGCCGTTGGTTTGAGTACGTATAAGACGTCTACTCCAAGTGTGACCCAGCTCGCCCCGGGATGTACCGGGACGGATGTCCTGTTGTGCGGGCCGTGAGCGAACCGAGCAACCCCGCCCTGCTGGAGCCGCTGACCCTGCGCGGGGTGACCCTGCGAAACCGCCTGGCCGTCGCACCGATGTGCCAGTACTGCGTCTCCGACGGCCTGGTCGGCGACTACCACCTGGTGCACCTCGGCCGGTTCGCGCTCGGCGGGTTCGGCCTGGTCATGGTGGAGGCCACCGGGGTCACCGCCGACGGCCGGATCAGCCCCGGCGACGTCGGCCTGTGGAACGACGCGCAGGTGCCCGGCCTGGCCCGGGTGGCCACGTTCCTGCGCGAGCACGGCAGCGTGCCGGCGATCCAGCTGGCGCACGCCGGCGGCAAGGCGAACACGCTGCGCCCCTGGGACGGCAACGGTCAGGTGACCGCGGAGAACGCCCGCCCCGGCGACGAGCCCTGGACACCGGTCGCCCCCAGCGCCGTGCCGATGGGTGAGGGGTGGACGGCGCCGCGCGCCCTGCCCGCCGCGGAGCTGGCCGGGGTGCGCGACGCGTTCGTCGCCGCCGCCCGCCGGGCGCTGACCGCCGGCTTCCAGGTGGCCGAGGTGCACGCCGCGCACGGCTACCTGCTCAACCAGTTCCTCTCCCCGTTGACCAACCGGCGGGACGACGAGTACGGCGGCTCGCTGGAGAACCGGATGCGCTTCCCGCTCGAGGTGGTCACCGCCGTCCGTGCGGTGTGGCCGGCCGAGCTCCCGCTGCTGGTGCGGGTCTCCGCCGTCGACGCCACCCGCGAGGGGACGACGCTGGACGACACCATCGCCTTCGCCCGCGAGCTGAAGGCCCTCGGCGTCGACGCGATCGACGTCTCCGGCGGTGGCATCGGCCCGGGCTGGGAGCACCCGATCGGCTACGGGTACCAGGTGCCGTTCGCCGCGGCGATCCGCGAGCGGGCCGGGATCCCCACGATGGCCGTGGGGCTGCTGGTCGACCCCGCCCAGGCCGACGCCGTCGTCGCCGGCGGGCAGGCCGACCTGGTGGCGGTCGCCCGCGAGGCGCAGGACGACCCGAACTTCGCCGTCCACGCCGCCCGGACCCTCACCGGCTCCTACGGGACCTACCCGGTGCAGGCCGGCCCCCGGCTGGCCTCCCGCGAGCGGCTGCTGCAGCGACTGGGCCCGTGGACCGGCCCCGACCCGGTGCGCGTGGAGCAGCCGACCGCCCAGGCCTGAGCCGGGAGGGGTTGAGCCGCCCGACCTGATGCTGAGCCGCGCCGTGACACGGCTCAGCATCAGACGACGCGGCTCAACCTCCGCTGCGGCCGTGGCCGGGACCCACCCCGGCGACGGTTCGGACGGCCGCCGGCCGGGAACGGCCCGGGCATGACCGTCACCGACCCCGACGTCCCGGACCCGTTGAACGATCCGCGCACCACCCAGGCCGACCCGGGTGCGCTCGGCGAGGGCGAGGACCTCGCCTCGACCGAGGACGACGCCGTCACCACCGGCGAGGACGAACTGGCCTCCGCGCAGACCGAGGCCGACGAGGCCGGCGGCGGAGACGTCACCGGCGGCTTCGCCGGCGCGGTGGGCGAGGCGCCGACCGTCGACCGGACCTGAGACGGACCGGTCCGCACCGTTCGTGTGTCACCCGCCGCGGCGTCGGGTAACGCGAGGGCGCAATCGCCACAGGCCGAGCAACGGCTCCGTGTGAACTCGCGAAGGAGGACCCATGGCCACCGGTGAGACCGGCTTCGCCGACGTCACGTACGACCTGATCTCCGTGCAGTACCACTCGCTCAAGGCCGGGCACGACTACGGCCAGTACGTCCGGGACGCCGAGAACGCGGGCCTGGACGACGTCGCCTCGTTCTTCCGCGAGGTGATGGAGCAGGACTCCCAGCGCGCCGCGCGCTGCCACGAGTTCCTGCGCAGGCTCTCCGGCACCGACCAGGGCGGCCCGGCGGCCAGCTGACCGTCCCACCCCGCACCTCCCGGAGCCCCGGCCGCCCCTGGCAGCCGGGGCTCCCGCGCTCCTCGGGCGGAATTCGTTGGCCCCTGCACCGGGCCGGTGCATAGCCTGCTGGGCCGGCTCACCCCGTCCCGTCCCAGGAGGCGCCCCGTGCAGGCCCTGTCCGAGGCCGCGATCCGCCGTTCGCTGGTCAACTGCTCCCGCAGCGAGGCCGCGGCGATGACGCTCCCCCGCGACATCGACCAGTTCGACTGGGCCGCGGCCGACGTGCTCGGCTGGCGCGATCCGAAGGCGGAGCTGCGCGGCTGGCTGGTGCACGAGCACGAGGGCCGCACCGTCGGCCTGGCGTTGCGCGCGGCCGACACGAGGATGTCCAGCCGCCGCTCGGCGATGTGCCTGCTCTGCCACACCGTGCAGAGCGCCGACGCGATCTCGCTGTTCACCGCCCGGCGGGTGGGCGAGGCCGGGCGCAACGGCAACACGATCGGCACCTACATCTGCGCCGACCTGCGGTGCGCCGGCCGCGTGCGGGACGTGCCGCCGTCGGCCCAGCACCTGAGCGAGGAGCTGCAGGCCCTCGCCGTCGAGGAGCAGGCCGAGGGGCTGCGCCAGCGGCTGGCGGCGCTCACCGCCGACGTGCTGCGCCGCTGAGCTCCGGGGACGACGATGGGGCGGTGATCAAGACCCCGCTGACCCGCTGGTTCGACCTCGACACCCCCGTGTTCGGGGCGCCGATGGCCGGCGTCGCCGGGGGCGAACTGGCCCGGGCGGTCTCCCTCGGCGGTGGGCTCGGGATGATCGGCGTCGGTGCGGGGACGACGCCGGAGTGGCTCACCGAGCAGGCGCGGCTGCCCACCGAGGCCGACGTCTCCTTCGGCGTCGGGCTGATGGCCTGGGTGCTCGCCGACCGGCCCGAGCTGCTGGCCGCCACGGTGGCCACCGAGCCGGCGCTGGTGTCGGTCTCCTTCGGCGACCCGGCGCCGTTCGTCGGCCCGCTGCACGACGCCGGGATCGCCGTCGCCACGGCGGTCAACACCCTCGACGACCTGGACCGGGCGCACGCCGCCGGCGTCGACGTGATCGTGGCCCAGGGCACCGAGGCCGGCGGCCACACCGGGCACCGGGCCACCCTGCCGCTGCTGCAGGAGGTGCTGGCCGCCACCGACCGCCCGGTGCTCGCCGCCGGCGGGGTGGGCACCGGCGCCGGGCTGGCCGCCGTGCTGGTGGCCGGGGCGGCCGGGGCGTGGCTCGGCACCCCGTTCCTCAGCTGCACCGAGGCGGCCAACGCGCCGGCGGCGCGCGAGCGGATCCGGGCGGCGAGCGGCGACGACACCGTGCTCACCCGCGCCTTCGACATCGCGCAGGGGCTGGCCTGGCCGGACCGCTGGCCCGGCCGGGCCCTGGCCAACGAGTTCACCGAGACCTGGCACGCCCGGGAGGCGGAACTGCGCGGCGACACCCGGGCGGCCGAGTGGGTGCGCCGGGCACGCGCCGAGGGCGACCTCTCCGCCGCACCGGTCTACGCCGGGGAGTCCGTCGGGCTGGTCACCGCGGAGGAGTCGGCGACCGACGTCGTCCGGCGGCTCACCGCCGATGCGCGAAAGGCGCTGGAGCGCGCCTCCCGCCTGCTCGGCTGAGCGTCACACGCTGCAGCTGCCGTCCTCGCAGCCCTCGGCGGCGGGCACGGTGGTGAGCGGGTGGGTGTCCGCCCAGGCGCGCTCGAGCAGCTGCAGCAGCGTCTCGGCGGGCTGGGCACCGGCGGCGCCGTAGGTGCGGTCGACGACGAAGAACGGGACGCCGGTGGCGCCGAGTGCGCGCGCCGTCTCGATGTCCGAGCGCACCGCGGGCAGGAACCGGCGGTCGGCCAGCGCCGCGCGCACCTCCGCCTCGTCCAGGCCCACCTCGACGGCCAGCGGGACGAGCGCGTCGACATCGAAGACCGACCGCTGCTCGGTGAAGTGGGCGTGCAGCAGCCGCTCCTTCATCTCGCTGCGCAGCCCGTGCTCGGCGGCCAGGTGGATCAGCTGGTGGGCCAGCAGCGTGTTGCCGCTGACGCCGTCGGCCAGGTGGTACTCCAGGCCCTCCCCGGCGGCGATCTCCTCCACCCGGCGCATCTGGCCGGCCATCTCCTCGACGCTGCTGCCGTACTTGGCGGCCAGCGCCGGGAGGGTCGGCTCGGTGTGCCCCTCGGGGATGCTCGGGTCCAGCTGGAACGACCGCCAGACGACCTCCACCTGGTCGGCGTGCGGGAAGCGGGAGAGCGCCGTCTCCAGCTTGCGCTTGCCGATGTAGCACCACGGGCACACGACGTCGGACCACACCTCGACCTGCATGGCCGGCGCAACCACCGCGGCGCCCCGGTCATTCCGCGGGCGGCGCCTCACCTGGTGGCGACTCGGCCTGCGCGCGCCCGTCGCCGGGGGTGGGGTCGAGGAAGACGTAGCGGACGCCGGGGTGCCGGGCGACCAGCCGCCGCTCGGCCTCGTCGGAGGCGCGCTCGACGTCAGCGACGCTGGCGGTGTCGGCGAAGTCGACCTTGGCCGACACGATCAGCTCGCCCGGCCCGATCACGGAGGTGAGCAGGAACGGGACGTCGTCGACCTGGTCCAGCCCGGCGGTCTCCGCCCGCAGCTCCCGCTCGATCGCCTCGGGCACTGCCTGGCCGATGAGCAGCGAGATGTTGGCCCGGGCCAGCGACCACGCGACCAGGACCAGCAGCACGCCGATGAGGATCGCGGCGAGGCCGTCCCACAGCGGGTCGCCGGTGACCTGCTCCAGGAAGAGGCCCAGCGCGGCGAGTACCAGGCCGACCAGCGCGGCGCCGTCCTCGAAGGTGACCGCCTTCAGGGTGGTGTCCGTGGTGGAGCGCAGGTACCGGTGGGAGCTGATCCCCCGGCTGCGAGCCTCGCCGCGGACCTGGCGGACCGCCTTGAGCAGCGAGCCGCCCTCCAGCACGAAGGAGACCGCGAGCACGACGTAGGCGA
Organism: Modestobacter sp. SYSU DS0511; assembly: GCF_054050755.1. Lineage (NCBI taxonomy): Bacteria > Bacillati > Actinomycetota > Actinomycetes > Geodermatophilales > Geodermatophilaceae > Modestobacter > Modestobacter sp. SYSU DS0511. The sequence goes on along the minus strand of NZ_JBJGZY010000013.1, from coordinate 922 downwards.
TGGTCGGGGAGCCCTGCTCCTCGCCCTCCCGGATCGTCTGGACGCCCTGGAAGACCGAGAACCCGGCGCCGACGGCGAAGGTGCACAGCGAGGCGAGGAACGCCCAGAAGTAGGTCTCCCGCCCGTAGCCGAACGGGTGCCGGGCGTCCGGCGCCCGGTGGCCCCGCTTCAGCGCCACGAACAGCAGCACCTCGGTGACCGTGTCGGCGAGGGAGTGCGCGGCCTCGGACACCATCGCCGAGGAGTGGCTGATCAAGCCGCCGACGAGCTTGGCGGCGGCGATGGCCAGGTTGACCGCGCCGGCCAGCACGACGGTGCCGGTCGACTCACCCCCGGAGCCCTGCCCCTGCGCCGCCTCGACCAGGGCGTGCCCGGTGGTGGGCGCCGGTTGCGTCATGCACCGGCCGGTTCCCCGCCGCGAGCGTCGGCAACCGCCCGCGCCGGATGTCGGGACCGGTCAGCTGAGCCGCTGCTCCAGGTGGACCCGGACCGGGGCGCCGGCCTCGTCCTTGCCGATCCGGGCGCACAGCGCCTTCCTCAGCGGCAACCAGTGCGGTCCCTGCCCCGAGGGCATCAGGGTGGCGGCGAACGGGTGGCCGTCCAGCGTCCCGGCGACCTCCACCGCCCGCCGGGTGCCGAGCACCTCGGCCGAGCCGGGGAGCTCCAGGTAGGTGGGGAACGCGCCGCCCGTGGCGATGACGGAGTCGAAGACGGCGTCGACGGGCTGGGCGGGGTGCGGTGCGGCGGTCATGCGGGGAGGACTGCCGAACCGTCCGGAAGTCATCGCCGAGCGGGTCGGCGGGCGGAGAACGGGGGGGGGGGGGGGGGGGGGGGGGGGGGGGGGGGGGGGGGGGGGGGGGGGGGGGGGGGGGCGGGGGGGGTTGGGGTGGGGTGTGTCGGGGGTTGGGGGGGGGGGGGGGGG
>NZ_JBJGZY010000012.1:0-106583 GCF_054050755.1 Modestobacter sp. SYSU DS0511 | reverse complement strand
GGCGACGCTTGTGCTCTGCTCACTGGTGGTGAGCAGAGCACAAGCGTCGCCAGGGGCAGCCGGTCGGCCGAGGCGGATGCCCGTCGCGGCGGCTAGGTTCGGGCCGTGAGCGCGCGCGACGACGTCTCGGAGATCTTCGACCCCACGGCGTGGCAGGAGGTCCCCGGCTTCGAGGGCCTGACCGACCTCACCTACCACCGGGCCGTGGACGCCGGGGTCGTGCGGGTGGCCTTCGACCGCCCCGAGGTGCGCAACGCCTTCCGGCCGGAGACCGTCGACCAGCTGCTCGCCGTCCTGGAGCACGCGCGGCTGTCCCGGGACGTCGGCTGCGTGCTGCTCACCGGCAACGGGCCGAGCCCGAAGGACGGCGGCTGGGCCTTCTGCTCCGGCGGCGACCAGCGGGTGCGCGGCCGCTACGGCTACGAGGGGCAGGCCGGCACGCCGGGCCGGCTGCACGTGCTGGAGGTGCAGCGGCTGATCCGGTTCATGCCGAAGGTGGTCATCTGCGTGGTGCCCGGCTGGGCCGCCGGCGGCGGGCACAGCCTGCACGTCGTCGCCGACCTCACCCTGGCCAGCGCCGAGCACGGCCGGTTCAAGCAGACCGACGCCGACGTCGGCAGCTTCGACGGCGGGTTCGGCTCGGCCTACCTGGCCCGCCAGGTGGGGCAGAAGTTCGCCCGCGAGGTCTTCTTCCTCGGCGAGGAGTACTCCGCCGCCGACGCGCACGCGATGGGCATGGTCAACCGGGTGGTGCCGCACGCCGAGCTGGAGGCGACCGCGCTGGACTGGGGGCGCCGGATCGTGGCCAAGAGCCCGACCGCCCAGCGGATGCTCAAGTACTCGTTCAACCTGATCGACGACGGCCTGGTCGGGCAGCAGCTCTTCGCCGGGGAGACCACCCGGCTGGCGTACATGGCCGAGGAGGCCGTCGAGGGTCGCGACGCGTTCCTGGAGAAGCGCGACCCGGACTTCAGCCAGTTCCCCTGGCACGTGTAGGACGACGGATGGAGAGACGATGATCGTCGAGGTGATCACCGGCGCGGACGAGGTGCCGGAGGTGCGGGTGGCCGACGTCGAGGACCTGGGGCGGCTGCACCTGGCCCTCGGTGCGCTGACCGACGCCGACGCCGACCAGGCGCTGCGGGCGGCGGGCCTGGGCCGGCTGGACGACGGCACCGGGCTGCTGGACGTCGCCGCGCTGCGTGCCGCCGCTGAGCGGGAGGCGAGTTCCCCCGACTGGGGGAACCGGTTCGACGAGATGGTCGCGGCCGCGGGGGACGCCGGCTGGACCGCCGATGACGGCGCCAGCCTGCGCGCGCACGTCGAGCCGGCCGCGTCCGCCTGACCGGACGAGCAGGTCAGCGCACCACCGACCGGGCACGGTGTGCCCTGGCGGGCCTCTGCGGAGAGCCACCGCGAGGTCACGTTCGGCTCCGGGCGGTCTCGATTCGGAACCTGTGATTTCCATATGAGTGCGCGCGCTTGTTGTGGTCACTCCACTTTCTTGGGCACGATTGCACGGTGACGACCACAGACGCGCCTCCCCGACCTGCCGGCGCCCGCCCGCCGGGCCGCCCGCTGTCCACGGAGCTCTCCGAGCAACTGGTCGCGGTCGCGGTCGACATCCTGGCCGACGAGGGGTGGGGCCGGCTCAACAGCGACCGGGTCGCCGCCCGCGCACGCGCCGGGAAGGCCGGCATCTACCGCCGCTGGCCCACCATGGCCGCGCTCGCCCGGCACGCGCTGAGCACCGGCACGCTGGTGCAGCTGCCGGACGACGGCGGCTCGCTGCGCGCCGACCTGTGCGCGCTGCTGGCCCCCTGGACCCGCCCGCTGGAGCGGATGGAGCGCGCCGCGGCGAGCCTCGTCGGCCCCGCCCGGCACGACGCCGACCTGCGCGCCGGCCTCGAGGAGTCGCTGGTGCGGCCGCTGGCCGCCGTCGTCCGGGAGGTGACCGCCCGGGAGGCCGCCCGGGGGCGCGAGCTCCCGCACGAGCGGGTGGCGCTGCTCGGATCGGTGCTCCAGGCGCTGTGGTGGCAGCGTTACAGCGCCTTCGGCGCCGAGCCGATGCGGATGCCCGAGGTCGAGGCGCTGGTCGGTGAGGTGCTCATGCCGATCGTCGAGCCGGGCGGCGCGACGGCCTGAGGCCGGTCAGGCCCCGCCCGGGCCGTCGCCGGCCGGGCGACCGGTCAGGCGCCCGGACAGTGCGCGCAGGCACTCCTCGAGGGCGCCGAGCGTGGTTTCGGTGTGCCTGCGCACCTCCGCCTGCTGTGCCTCGTCGGACGGCTCGGCCAGCACCAGCCGGCGGTGCTCGAGCACCAGCACCCGCCCGGCGACCATGAACAGCGCCCCGGTCAGCTCGCTGAGGAACTGCGTGGTCACCGGGTCCGCCGGCGTCCTGCCTGTCGCGAGCAGCTCCCCGGCCACCCGCTGCCAGGCCTGCTCGACGAGGGAGCGCTCGCGTGCCTGCAGGCTCGGGCTGTGCGCCAGCGCCTCCAGGTAGCTGCGGTTCTCCGGCCGCGCCTCCAGCTCCAGCAGGGCGGTGAGGTCGGCCTGCAGGTACTCGCGCAGCGCCGCCGTCGGGTCCTGCCCGGCCGGCCGCTCCGCGACCGCGGCGGCGACCCGCTCCACCCACGGCGTCCGGCCGTCGAAGAAGAGGTCCTCCTTCGTCGGGAAGTGGTTGAACACCGTCTGGACGGCCACGTCGGCGGCCGCGGCGACATCGGCGATCGTCACGCCGTCGAAGCCGCGCTCGGCGAACAGCCGCTGCGCGACGCTGCGGATCTCGGCCCGGGTCTGCGCCTTGCGCAGCTCCCGCCGGCCCCCCGTGGCCTCGGTCACGGCACTCAATCTAGGTGCCCGCCACCGATAGCGGTGGCAGCGGTCTCACCCCGGGGGTGGCGCGCCCCCGGCGGCCGCGCGCAGCCGGTCCTGCGCCGGCGACCAGTCCGCCCACACCGCCGTCGCCCAGGACCGCACCAGCGCGGGCAGGTCGACGACGTCCAGGTCGGCGGCGAGGTCGGCGATCGTCGTCGTCCAGCGGGCCGGCGGGGTCAGCCCGGCCGGTGCGCCGGCGCCGCCTTCGTCGGCGGCCGGGACCCGGCCGTGCTCCAGCGCCAGGCACAACCGCACCGGTGCGGCCGCGGGCTCGCCGGCGACCAGGTGCTGGGCGTCGTAGGCGTCGGTGGCCAGGCGCAGCAAGCCGGCGGCCCGCGGGTCCTGCGCGGCCTCGTCCCGCAGGCCGCGGACGGTGACCGCGAACAGCGCCGCGCAGCCGGCCGAGGCACCCGGGTGCCCGGCGGCCAGCCCGGGGACGACGGCGAGCACCGCCCCGCACCCGGGGCAGGCCGCCGTCTCGGTCGGCCCGGCGGCCGCGACGCCCGCCGGTTCGCGGATGACGGCGCGGGGGTCGACGGCGCTCACGCCGACCGATCGTGCCGCACCGTGACGCCGTCCGCGGCGCGTGGGTGAGACGGCGCGCGAATGGGCAGGCCCCGGAGATGGCTGAACCCACCATCGCTGTCCTGGACGTCGACGGCACCCTCGTCGACTCGAACTACCAGCACGCCCTCGCCTGGTACCGGGCCCTGCGCTCGCTGGGTGAGACGTACCCGGTGTGGCGGCTGCACCGGCTGATCGGCATGGGCGGTGACAAGCTCGTCGCCGCCATCGGTGGGGACGACGTCGAGGCACGGATCGGTGACCGGGCGCGGGACCGCTGGGTCGAGGAGGTCGACCTGATGATCGGGGAGATGCAGCCGCTGCCCGGCGCCCGCGAGCTGCTGCTGGCGATCCGGGAGCGCGGGCACCGGCTGGTGCTGGCCAGCTCCGGGAAGCCGAAGCACGTCGAGGCCTTCCTCGACCTGCTGGACGCCCGGGACCTCGCCGAGGACTGGACGACCAGCGGCGACGTCGAGGCCTCCAAGCCCGCGCCGGACCTGCTGCAGGTGGCGCTGCAGAAGATCGGCGCCGACCCGGGCGCGTCGGCGGTGATGATCGGCGACTCGGTGTGGGACGTCGAGGCGGCGAAGAAGGCCGGGATGCCGGCGATCGTCGTCCGCTCCGGGGGCTTCGGGGACGACGAGCTGCGCGACGCCGGCGCGGTCGGGATCTTCGACACCCCCGGCGACCTCGCCGCGGCCCTCGACGACACCCCCCTCGCCTGAGGGAGGGCCCCCGTTCCCCCCACGCTTCGCACGCTCAGCGCGGGACCCTGAACGGGGGCCTAACCGACGACGTCGACGCGGGGAGCGGTGTACTCCGGCACCGCGCACAGCGGCGGGCGCTCGTCGGTGGCGACGGTGGTGCTGCTCGGCACGAACCGCTGCCCGTCGTGCTGGAACTGGGTCAGCAGGCCGCCGGGCTCCAGCCCGCTGCGCTCGGCGCGGGCCAGCAGGGTGGAGACGATCTGGCCGGCCATCTTGCCCAGCGCCTCGTCGGTCTGGTGCGAGTGCTGGCGGGTGCCGAGGTCGACCTGGGCGAGCCCGTTGAGGCCGCAGACGCCGAGCAGGTCGACCAGCAGCCCCACCTCGACGCCGTAGCCGGAGACGAACGGCACCCGCTCCAGCGCGGAGCGGCGGCCGGCGTACTCCCCGCCCAGCGGCTGCACGAAGCCGGCCAGCTCCGGCCACAGGGCGTTGAGCAGCGGGCGGGCGGTCAGCTCGGTGACCCGGCCGCCGCCGGCCGGGCGGTGCTCGCCGTCGACGGTCAGCGGCCGGGTGTAGCAGCCCTTGACGTAGTCGACCCGCGGGTCGGTCAGCAGCGGGATGAGCAGCCCGGGCACGTAGTGGCTGACGTCGCCGAGCAGGTCGGAGTCCATGAAGACGACGAGGTCGCCGGAGGTGGCGGCGACGCCCTTCCACAGCGCCTCGCCCTTGCCGCGGCGGCTGCCGTGCGCGGGCAGCACGTCGGCGGCGGCCACGACGTCGGCCCCGGCGTCGCGGGCGACCTGGGGGGTCGCATCGGTGGAGTCGGAGTCGATGACGACGAGCTCGTCGATCAGCGGAACGCCGTGCACCCAGCGGTCGGCGAGATCCCGGACCAGGGTGCCGACGGTCGCCTCCTCGTCCCGCGCGGGCAGGACGACGCTCACCCGGTGCCCACCGCGGCGCTTGGCCAGCAGGAGGGCATCGACGTCGATCTCGGCCAGGGAGGTGGCCGACGTGGTGCGGCTCTCGAACCAGGCGCGGGCGTCAGGTCGCATCAGCCCACTGTCGGGCACGACCTCACCCCCCTGCACGTCGGCGGGGCGTCGTTCACGTGAACTTCACGCACCCCTGCCGCTCCAGCCTGACGGGCACCGGCGTCGGCGGCAACAAGCGCACGGTCGTCCGGTCCCCGGGCGCCTCCGCCCCCACTCCTTCCGCCAAAATGGCCATTTTGGCGGAAAGGCAGGTCAGGCGGGAGCGGCGACCCGGTCGTCGGCGGGCACCACCGGCTCGGGGTGACCGAGGTCGCTGAGCCAGCCGCGCAGCACCCGGTGCAGGTGCTCCGCGCCGACGATCTCGCCGGGGTCGGCGAAGGACCGCGGGTGCAGCAGGAAGCCGTGCTGCTGCGGCCCGCCCAGGCCGCCGTGCGAGCCCACGTGCGGCTCGAACGGCGACGCCTCGTCGGTCTCCGGGTCGTACCGGCTGTTGACGACCACGTCGGGGCAGTGCGGGAAGCCCGACACCCGGGCGACCAGCGCCGCGGCGTGCTCGCCGTAGTCGGCCAGCGGGTCGGTGCCGATGACCACGCCGCTGTCCAGCCGGTGCAGCCCGTCCCGGCCGAGCACCACCGGCCCGAACTCCGTGGAGTGCACCAGCAGGAACCCGATGCCGGGGTGGTCGACCAGGGTCGGCAGCAGGTGCGGCCAGCGTCGCTCGATGGTCTCCAGCGGCACCCGGCCGGGGAGGTCGGCGAACGACACGTGCGCCATGTGGCCGGAGACGCTGACGACGACCCCGGGGGCCGCGCGGCGCACCGTCCCGTGCTCCCCGGCGGGGGTGGCGCCGGGCTCCCCGGGGGTGACCCGGCCGGCCCGGTCGCGCAGCCGGCGGGCGATCACCCCGCTGCCCTCGGCGAGGGCGGAGGTCACCTGCCAGGCCTCGGCCGACCGGCGGCTGTCCTCGACCGGTGCGGGGCGGCGCAGCCCGAGCAGCCGGCGCCGCGGGGCGGGAGGGACCGGTCCGCCGCACAGCCGCCCGACCAGCTGCTCCACCGTCTCCCCGAACCGGTCGGCGAAGGCCTGGCCCTGGGTCTGCCCGTGGTCGGACAGGCAGACCAGGTGGTAGCGGCGCGGGGCGAGCTGGGCGGCCCGCCACAGCCGGCCGATCTGCTGGTCGATGGTGCGCAGCACCTCCAGGCTGTCGAACCGCTCGATGCCCGAGTGGTGGGCGACCTCGTCGTAGCCGAGGAAGTCCGCATAGACGACGGGGCGGCCGGCGAGCATGTCCTCGAGCAGCGCGTTGACCACGACGTCGCGGGCGATGACCGTCGTGCCGGGCCGGGCGAGCGGGTAGAGGCCGCCGCGGCTGACCCGCGGGCGCACGTCCGCGCGGCGCTGCCGGGCCGCGGCCGACAGCTCCCGGTAGACGTCGACCAGCGACACCGCCAGCGTGCGCAGGGCGTTCACCGGGTTGGCGAAGTAGGCCTGGTAGCCGGCGCCGATGCGGTCCCGCGCCCGCCGTTCGCGCCGGGAACCGCTGGGCACGACGACGGCGAGCGAGCTCATGGTCAGCGAGACGTGCGGGGCGTCGCCGGTGAAGAGGTTGCCCCGCCCGGCGCCGTCCCCGGCGAGCAGGCCGCGGCCGTTCGAGTGCCGGCGCTCGATGTCCGCGGCGTCCTCCGGGCGGGAGACGGCGACGACGCGGCCCCGCTCCTTGTCGTACCAGCGGAAGCCGAGGACGTCGTCGTTCGAGCCCTGCAGGATGCCGCAGACGCTGGCCCCGGTCTGCGAGCTCCAGTCGGTGTGCCAGGAGCGCAGCACGTGGCTGTCGGCGCGCAGCCAGGCGGCGAGGGTGGGCATCGACCCGTCCCGGACGGCGCGCCGGGCGACGTCGTACCCGAGGCCATCGATCTGCAGGAACAGCACGCCCGGTGGGCAGTCGCCCAGGTCGGCGACGCCGCGCCGCCGGCGGGCGCGGCGGAAGAAGAGCTCGTCCTCGTTGACCGCCAGCGCGCTGCTGACCCCCCCGGCGACGCCGGCCATGGCGACGGCGACGGCGACGCTGGTCCGGAAGGAGTGCACCTCGACGCCGGGCAGGGCGTGGAAGACCGCCAGGACGCCGGCGCCCAGCAGCAGGAAGCTGCTCAGGCCGAAGGTGAGGAAGGCGACCGGCAGGGTGATCCGGACGACCAGCGGCCACACGACCGCGACCAGCACGCCCAGCAGCAGCGCGGCGACCGGCGGGTGCCACCAGGCCCGCATGTCGAAGCCGGTCAGCCACTCGTCGAGCAGCACCAGCGCACCGGTGACCGCGGCCCACACCAGCAGCAGCCGGGCCAGCGTCCGGCCGCCGCGCAGCACCCGGCCGGACGACGTCGCCTGGCTCACGGCCGCTCGCAGGCGGCCGGCAGCACGACGTCGTCCGGGTCCGCTCTCGGCGCCGGGAGCGGGGCGGTGGGGGAGTGGCGGTGGCGGTGGTGCGACACCAGGTTCAGCACCAGGCCGACGGCGAGCACCAGCAGCGTCGCGATCAGCGTGGCGATCAGCGGGGAGTCGAAGATGCCGCCGCTGACCACCCCGAGCAGCGCGTAGGCCGTCGCCCACGTGGTGGCGGCGGCGAGGGAGGCGGGCAGCAGCCGGCGCCACGGGTAGGCCAGTGCCCCGGCGGCGAGCAGCACCGGGATGCGCCCCGCGGGCAGCAGCCGGCCGACGACGACGATCTGCCAGCCGTGCCGGCGGAACTGCTCGCGCACCTCCGCGATCCGCTCGGGGTGCTGGCCGCGGGCCACCCAGCGCACCGCGGCAGGCCCGCCGAACCGGCAGACGGCGAAGGTCGCGACGTCGCCGGTCCACGCGCCCAGCACCGCCAGCAGCAGCACCAGCGGCAGCGCGAGGTGGTCGGTGGTGAGCGCGACCGCGGCGCCCGCGCCGACGACGGCGCCGGTGGGCACCACCGGCACGATCGAGCCGAGCAGCACGCCGAAGAAGACCACCGGGTAGCCGATCGCGCCGGCGTCGGTCCAGTTCACGGCCAGCACCTCCGCGGTCACGGCGGCGTCCCCGCGGGCAGGAGCACCGGGGCGCCGGGCTCGGTCAGCGCGACGGCGGTGGCCGAGCCGGCCGCGGCGACGGCGGCGGCGAACCGCCGCGGCGGCTCGGTGAGCAGCGTCCGCATCCGGGCCCGCCAGGGGCTGGGCAGCCGGGTCAGCCCGGCGAGGGCGAGCGTGCCCCAGTGCACCGGGACGGCGACCCGCGGGCGCAGCAGCCGCACCGCCTCCGCCGCGCGCTGGGGGTCGAGGTGCCCGGGCCCGAGCGTGGGGCCCCAGCCCCACACCGGCAGCGCGGCGACGTCGATCCCCTCGGCACCGAGGTCGGTCATGCCGGGGAACAGGTCGGTGTCCCCGGCGGCGTAGACCGTCGTCCCGGCGCCCTGCAGCAGGTGGCCGACGGCGGGGGCGTGCGGGCCGTGCGTGAGGCGCGGGCCCCAGCGGTGCCCGGCGTGCCGGGCCTCGGTGGCGGTCACGGTCAGCTCGCCGTCGGTGGTGCTCTGCCCGGGGGTGAGCTCGTCGACGGCGGTGAACCGGTGCGCGCGCAGCCACGATCCGGCGCCGCGGGGCACGAGCACCGGGGTCGACCGGCCCAGCCGGCGCAGCGAGGGCAGGTGCAGGTGGTCGTTGTGCAGGTGGGAGATGACCACCAGGTCGACGCCGGCCCAGGTCTCCGGCGGCAGCGGCGGGGCGACCCGGCGCACCGGGCCCAGCCCCGCGGTCAGCAGCGGATCGGTGAGCACCGTCCGCCCGGCCAGCTCCACCCGCACGGTGGAGTGGCCCAGGAAGTGCAGGGACGGAGCGGTCACCGGGTCAGTATCGGCGCGGGGAGGCGCCGTGGTCACCCCACTTCCGCGCGCGTGCGGGGCGCCGGGAGGGGGGCCACGACGGCCGAGGACGGGTGCCGCAGCAGGGCCGCCACCTGCGCGGCGGTCAGCCCGCTGGGCAGCACCGGCCCGGCGACGGCGACCTCCCCCTGCCGGCGGAGCCCGGAGAGCAGCTGCGGGGAGGTGATCTCCTTGGCCACGGTCGACACCTCGAAGCCGCGGGCGCTGCGGCCGATGGCGCCCAGCAGCTCCAGCGTCCGGTCGCGGTCGCCGCCGGCCCACAGGTTGCGGACGTCGACCATGATCACCTCGAGGGGCAACCGGGCGAGCTGGGCCCACAGGGTCGAGCCCATGCCGTAGTCGTCCAGGCCCAGCCGGACACCCGTGCGCTGCACGGTGTGCAGCGCCGGGATGAGCGCGGCGGACGACGTCTGCAGCACGTCCTCGGTGACCAAGAGGGTCAGCCGGGACGGCGTCAGGCCGGCGGCGGCGAGCGCGGCGGCCACCTCGCCGGGCAGCTCGTCGGCGTGCACGAGCCCCGCGGGCAGGTCGACGGCGACCAGCAGCTGGTCGTCCAGGGCGGCGACGTCGGCACACGCGCGGGTGAGCAACCACCGCTGCAGCGCCGGGGTCTGGGCCTGCCGTTCGGCGGCCGCCCACAGCTCGGCGGCGGGCAGCACGCCGAGTTCGGGGTGCACCCAGACGGGCTGGGCGTGCAGTGCGGCCAGGATGCCGGTGTCGCCGTTGGCGATGGTGTCGAAGCGGAGCTGGACGTCGCCGTCGGCCAGCGCGGCGGCGACGGAGCTGGTGGCCGCGGCCTGGGACACCCGGTCCTCGCTGTGCACGCGCCAGCACCCCTTGCCGGCCTGCTTGGCGGCCCGCAGGGCGGCGTCGGCCTGGCGGAAGGCGAGCTGCCCGCCGCCGGGGTGCACCTGGCTGAGGCCCACGCTGGCCCCGACGCTGAAGGTGCGGTCGCCGACCCGGTAGGGCCGGGCGAGCACGTCCACCACCCGCTGGGCGGCCTCGGTGGCGGCGGCCTCGTCGCCGGCCAGCAGCACGGCGAACTCGTCCCCGCCGAGCCGGGCGACCAGGTCGTCGGCGCGCACCAGGCCCTCCAGGCGGCGGGCGACCTCGACCAGCAGCAGGTCACCGGCCTCGTGGCCGGCGGAGTCGTTGACCGCCTTGAACCCGTCGAGGTCGAGCACCAGCAGGGACCGGTCCCCGGGAGCCGGGGACGCCATCTCCTGGAAGAGCATCGCGCGGTTGCGCAGCCGGGTCAGGTGGTCGGTGAACGCCATCCGCTCCAGCTCGCGCTCGCGGCGCCGGCGGGTCGTGACGTCGCGCAGGTGCAGCACCCGCCGTCCGCTGCCGGGCCGCTCGTGGTGGGTGACCTCCAGGTCGCGCGGTTCGCCGCCGGCCGGCAGCACCCGCAGGTGCAGTGGCGGGGTGGTGTCGTCGACGACGGCGGTGAGCTCGCGGGCGACGCAGGCCCGGTCCTCCTCGGGCAGCAGGTCCAGCAGCAGCGGGTGCGGGGCGGCGTCGGAGAGCCCCAGCAGGGTGCGGGCCGCCGGGGAGGTGAACTCCAGGCGCAGGTCGGCGCCGACGATCGCGACGCCGTCGGAGCTCGCCTCGACCAGCCCGCGGAAGTCCTCCTCGCTGCGCACCAGTTCCTGGGCCATCCGGCCGTTCTCCCGGATCCGCAGCGCCGTCCGGACCAGGAGCAGCAGGATCAGCACGGCGGTGCAGATGATCTCCCCGGCGCCGATGGGCAGGTCCAGGACGACGGCGAGCAGCAGGGTCACCGGGACGCCCACCAGGGCGAGGACGACGATCGCCACGCCGGCGGCGTTCACCCGCGGCACCGGCTCGGTGCTCGCGGCCGGGTCGGTGGGTGCGCGGCCGGTCGGGGCCAGCGCCACGGCCCGCAGGCCGGTGGCCAGGGCCAGCAGGACAGCGACGTCGGAGACGGCGACCAGCGCCCCGGCCGGGACGAGGAACTCCGTGGCCACCAGCGCGGAGGCGAGCCCGATCAGCCCGGTCATCTGGATGATCGCGGTCGCCGACCGGTGCACCGCCTCGGAGGACACCGTGCACAGCGCCCCCACCGCCCCGATCGCGACGGCGGGGTAGAGGCCGTAGGCCAGCACCACCGGCTGCAGGTGCGGCGCGAGCGCACCGGGGGCCAGCGCGGGGGAGAGCACCAGGACGTCGCCGACGATCACCAGGGCGACGGTGACCGTGAGCCCGTCGACGACCAGGATCGGCCACCGCGCGCCCCGCACCCGGCCGCCGATCAGCGCCGCGCTGACCAGCGGGCCGAGGGCGGCCAGGAGCATGAACGCGTCGGCGGGCCGCAGCCCGTCCGCCGAGGCGCCGTTGCCCGCCGCGGCCAGCACGCTGGCGGCGGCGTAGAGCAGTGCGCTCGCGCCGAGCACCTGCCAGGGCAGCCGGTCGCGGCGCTGCATCGCGCCGGTGAGGCGGATGCAGTGCCAGGCCGCCCAGCTCCCGAAGACGGCGAGCACCACGTCGTCCCACTGGGGCAGGGCGCCGGCCGGGCTGAACGGCAGGGTGACGGCCAGCCCGGCCAGCGTCAGCAGCACGGGCAGCCGCAGCTGTGGTCCCCGGTGGCCGTTCACCCCGTCGCCCTGGGGGCCTCGCGTCCGGCGGCGGTGCCGGCCGCGCCGCGGTCAGCGGGGTCGCTGGCCGCGCCGTCGGGCAGGTCACCCGTCAGGGCCCCGGGAGGAAGCGGGCGGGCGAGCAGGTAGCCCTGGATGAAGCGGTGTCCCATGTCGCGCAGCAGCTGGAGCTCGGCCGCGGTCTCCACGCCCTCGACCACCACGGCCAGGCCCAGGCTCGTGCCCAGGTGCAGCACCGAGGCGCACAGCGCCCGGCGCTGCTGGTCGTGCTCCACGTCGGCGAGGAACTGCCGGTCCATCTTCAGCACGTCGATCGGCAGGCCGACCAGGTAGGCCAGCGACGACCAGCCGGTGCCGAAGTCGTCGACCGCGATGCGCACGCCGAGGCGGCGCAGCAGCTCCAGGTCGGCGACGACGTGGCCGTCGTCGAGCAGCACCGACTCGGTGATCTCCAGGACCAGCCGCGAGGCGGCCAGCCCGCTGTCCTCCAGCGCGGTCAGCACGTCGTCCACCAGCTCGCCGGTGCGCAGGTGCCGGGCGGAGACGTTGACGGCGACCGCGAGGTCCTCGTGCGGCAGCCCGGCCACCGTCGCGGTGGCCTGGTGCAGCACCCAGCGGCCCAGCTCGGTGATGAGCGCCGACTCCTCGGCCAGCGGCACGAACTCCGCGGGGGAGACCTCGCCGTACACCGGGTGCCGCCAGCGCAGCAGCGCCTCCACCGTCGTCGTCCGGTGCAGGGCCAGGTCGACGACCGGCTGGTAGACCAGGTGCAGCTGGTCGGCGGCGAGGGCCTGCGCCAGGTCGGCGCGCAGCGCCTCCTCGCGGTCCTGGTTCATCCGCAGCGCGTCGGAGTGCCGGCGCACCCGGCCGGGGCCGGCCGCGCGGGCACTGCGCAGCGCCAGGTCGGCCCGGCGGAGCGCCTCGCCGGCGTCGGTGTCGGTGGGCAGCCAGGTCACGCCGGCGGCTGCGGTCAGCCGCACGGTGCCGCTGCCGGTGAGCACCGGCTCGACGGCTGCGACCAGCCGCCCGGCCACCGTCTCGGCGTCGGCGATGGTGCCCTGCACCAGCACGGCGAACTCGTCGGCGCCGGCGCGGGCCAGCCAGTCGTCGCCCCGCAGGGCACGGCTGAACCGGGTGGTCAGCTCGCGCAGCACGCGCTGGTCGCCGTCCGGGGCCAGCCCGGCGACGCCGAGGACCACCAGGGCGGCGGCTCCCGCCGCGGGGTCCCGGAGCGCGGCGGTCAGCCGCTGGGTGAGCGCGGAGCGGTTGGGCAGGCCGGTGGCCGGGTCGGTGGTGCTGAGGGCGGTGACGTCGAGGTCGGCCGGGCGCGGGGAGGCGGCGCTGACGTCCCGGCAGTACAGCACCAGCGCGCCGACGTCGGGGTCGCCGCGCAGGTCGCGCACCTGGGCCCGGATCAGCCGCCAGCGGCCGTCCAGGTGCTGGATGCGCGCGGTGCGGGTCTTGGTGTCCGTGCCGTCGGGCTGCGGGGCCGCGAGCGCGGCGATCAGGCCGGGTGCGTCGTCGGGGTGGACGGCGTCGGCGATGGCCAGGCCCACGGTGCGCTGCGGGTCCAGCCCGAGCAGCTCGGTGATCGAGGGGGAGACCCACCGCACCCGCAGCTCGTCGTCCAGGATCACGATCGGGTCGGCGCTGCCCCGCACCAGCGTGCGGAAGTACGCCTCGGAGCGGGTGAGGTCGGCGGTGAGCTGCCGCTGCGCCCGCCAGGTCACTGCCTGGTGGACCATCAGCACCCCCAGGCCGACCAGCGCCAGGGCGGTGCCGGTGATCGTCAGGTCCCCGGTGACGGGCACGCTGACCAGCAGCAGGCCGCCGCCGACCACGGCCGTGGCGTGCGGCAGCAGGGCGCCCAGCGCCGAGCTGCTGTGCGGGGCTCCGCAGTGGGCGGGCGCGGCGCGGTCGGTGCGCACGGCGATGCCGACCAGGCAGAGCCCGAGCACGCTGAGGGAGCAGGCGAGGTACTGCACCGGCCCGGGGCCCGACGTGACGGAGGCGAAGCCGGAGGCCACCGATGCGCAGCACTGCGCCGCGAACACCAGCAGGCCCACCCGCCGTGCGGCCGGCAGGCTGGCCGCGACCAGCAGCAGCGAGCAGCCGGTGCCGATGGCGATGGCGAACAGCAGCGCGAACATGGCGATCGTCGCGGGCTGGGACAGCAGGCCGCTGTCGGCGATGGTCAGCCGGTAGATGGTGTGCACCGTCAGCAGGTCGGCGATGACGAAGAGCACCAGCGAGGTGAGCAGCTGGGCGCGGTGCACCCGGAGCCGGCGCAGGTCGATCAGCCGGGTGATCGCCGCCACGACCAGCAGCTGACCGGGGACGCTGCCCAGCGCGGTCTGGCCCCAGGGCACCAGCATCCCGGCCAGGGCCGCACCGCCGCCGCCGAGGCCGACCGAGAGGGCGTACCAGCGCCAGGCGGCCGGGTGGGCGCTGTGCGCGGCCCCGCGGGCCAGCAGCACGGTGGCGCCGATGATCACCGCGAAGTTGAGCGCGACCGGGGCCATCGGGCCGAGCACCGGGCCGGCCGCCGCCGTCACCAGTCCGGCGGCGAGCGCCAGCAGCAGCGCGCGGCCGAGCCGCGGTGCGGCCGTGGCCCGCCGGGTCGGGGCGGTCACGGCCCGCGCCGGGGCGGCGAGGACTCCTGTGGTCACCTCCCCGTGTTCGGGACCGCGCGGGCACTGCTCCACCGCTGCCGCCGTCTGCTCACCCCTCGGGGGGAGTGGTACGAACG
Source organism: Modestobacter sp. SYSU DS0511 (assembly GCF_054050755.1). Lineage (NCBI taxonomy): Bacteria > Bacillati > Actinomycetota > Actinomycetes > Geodermatophilales > Geodermatophilaceae > Modestobacter > Modestobacter sp. SYSU DS0511. The sequence goes on along the minus strand of NZ_JBJGZY010000012.1, from coordinate 92,178 downwards.
AGGCGTGCAGCCCGCGGATCGACCGGACGGCGACCGGGTGGTGCGCCCCGGGCCGCTGCGGTGGCTGGTGTACGCCTTCGGTGGCCGGCTGCCCGCCCGGTACGGCCCCTGGGTGCTGCACGACACCACCACGCGCACCTGGGCCTGGCGGCACGTGGCGCGGTCGCTGGTGCAGCTCGCCGTCCCGGTCACCCTGGTGCTCCTGCTCGTGCCCGGCCCGTTCTGGATCCGCGGCATGGCCGCCCTGGGTGGGGTGGCGATGGGGCTGATCTTCTCGCTGGCCTACATGACCGAGACCACCGAGCACCGGCTGGTGCGGGCCGGCTGGCCCGCCGGCACCGCCGCGGCCGCGCACGACCGGGCCGCGCAGCAGCGGCTGGCGGCGGAGTCGGTGCGCAAGCGGGAGGCCGCGGCCCGCCGGGCGGCCCGGTACCGCGGCGAGCGCTGACGCCCGCGCCCGCCGTCGTCGTCCGGTTCCGGGCCGGTGCGGTCTGCCGCTGCTGTGGCGAGGGTTGACCCGGCTGAGGTGAGGGTGAGCCGTGCCACAGCGCGGCTCACCCTCCGGTGGGGCGGCTCATCCCTCCCCGCGGCCCGTCGTCCGCAGCCGCGCCGGGTGTCGACCCGACTCGCCAGACGGGGGAGTCGGACGCGCGAGGTGCGGGATCAAGTGGCAAGCTCGGACCCGTGAAGACGTGGCTGGATGCATGGCCGGTGTTCCGGCAGCTGACAGGTCCTGACCCGCTCGGGCGTGGCAAGGCCGCGCGCAGCAAGGCGACCGAGCAGGTGGTCAGCCGAACGGCGACCGCCGACCGGGTGGTGCAGTCGGTCTGCCCGTACTGCGCCGTCGGCTGCGGCCAGCGGGTCTTCGTGAAGGACGAGCAGGTCGTCCAGATCGAGGGCGACCCCGACTCGCCGATCAGCCGCGGCCGGCTCTGCCCCAAGGGCAGCGCCAGCAAGCAGCTGGTCACCAGCCCGAGCCGGGTCACGACGGTCAAGTACCGCCGTCCGCACGGGACGGAGTGGGAGGACCTCGACCTCGACACGGCGATGGACATGATCGCCGACCGCGTCCTCGACGCCCGCCGCAAGGGCTGGCAGGACGAGGTGGACGGCCACCCCGTCAACCGCACGCTGGGGATAGCGAGCCTCGGAGGGGCGACCCTCGACAACGAGGAGAACTACCTCATGAAGAAGCTCTACAGCGCCATGGGCGCGATCCAGATCGAGAACCAGGCCCGCATATAGCACTCCGCGACGGTCCCCGGTCTGGGGACCTCGTTCGGTCGTGGCGGCGCCACGAACTTCCAGCAGGACCTGGTGAACTCCGATTGCATCGTGATCGAGGGTTCGAACATGGCCGAGTGCCACCCGGTCGGTTTCCAGTGGGTCATGGAGGCCAAGGCCCGGGGCGCGAAGGTCATCCACATCGACCCGCGGTTCACCCGCACCAGCGCGCTCGCCGACCTGCACGTGCCGCTGCGCGCCGGCACCGACATCGCCTTCCTCGGCGGGCTGATCAAGTACGTCCTGGACAACGACCTGGACTTCCGCGAGTACGTGGTCGCCTACACCAACGCGGCGGCGATCCTGCGTGAGGACTTCCAGGACACCGAGGACCTCGACGGCCTGTTCTCCGGCTTCGACCCGGAGACCGGGCAGTACGACGAGACCACCTGGCAGTACGAGGGCGTGAACCTCCCCGCATCGGCCGGCCAGCGGTCGCCGAGCCAGCCCGGTGGGTCGGCCCTCCGCTCCGACGGCAGCGACCGGCCCGACGACGCCGCCGACGACGGCACCGACGACGAGACCGAGGGCGTCAAGGAGGCCGACCAGCAGCAGGGCGCGCAGGGCTCGGCCGACATCCACGGCAGGCCGGAGCGGGACGAGACGCTGCAGCACCCGCGCTGCGTCTTCCAGGTGCTGAAGCGGCACTACGCCCGGTACACCCCGGAGATGGTCGCGGACATCTGCGGTATCGAGCCGGAGGTGTTCCTCAAGGTCGCCGAGTGGGTCACCGCCAACAGCAACCGCGAGCGGACGACGGCGTGGGTCTACTCGGTGGGCTGGACGCACCACACCGTGGGCGTGCAGTACATCCGGACGGCGTCGGTGCTGCAGGCACTACTGGGCAACATGGGCCGCCCGGGCGGCGGGATCCTGGCGCTGCGCGGGCACGCCAGCATCCAGGGCTCCACCGACATCCCGACGCTGTTCAACATTCTGCCCGGCTACATCCCGATGCCCCACGCCCAGCAGCACACCGACCTGGACAGCTTCTGCTCCTCGGCCGACGACCGGATCGGCTTCTGGGGCAACATGCGCTCCTACACGGTGAGCATGCTGAAGTCCTGGTGGGGCGACGCCGCGACGGCGGAGAACGACTTCGCGTTCAACTACCTGCCCAGGCTCACCGGTGACCACGGCACGTACACCACGGTCGCCGACATGATCCAGGGCAACGTGCCCGGCTACTTCCTGGTGGGCGAGAACCCGGCGGTGGGCAGCGCCAACGGGCGCATGCAGCGCTTCGGGCTGGCCAACCTGGAGTGGCTGGTCGTCCGCGACCTGCAGATGATCGAGTCGGCGACGTTCTGGAAGACCGCCCCGGAGATCGAGACCGGTGAGCTGGTCACCGAGGACATCGCCACCGAGGTGTTCTTCATGCCCGCGGCCACGCACGTGGAGAAGGAGGGCACCTTCACCCAGACGCAGCGGCTGCTGCAATGGCGGCACAAGGCGGTCGAGCCGCCGGGCGACTGCCGCAGCGACCTGTGGTTCTACTTCCACCTGGGCCGTCGGCTCCGGGAGAAGCTGGCCGGGTCCACCGACCCACGGGACCGCCCGCTGCTGGACCTCACCTGGGACTACCCGACGCACGGGGAGATCGATGAGCCCAGCGCCGACGCGGTGCTCCGGGAGATCAACGGCTACGGCCCGGACGGCGAGATGCTGTCGACCTACCTGGACATGAAGGACGACGGGTCGACCACCGGTGGCTGCTGGATCTACACCGGCGTCTACGCCGACGGGGTGAACCAGGCCGCCCGGCGCAGGCCCGGCCGGGAGCAGGACTGGGTCGCCGCCGAGTGGGGCTGGGCCTGGCCGTCGAACCGCCGGGTGCTCTACAACCGCGCCTCGGCCGACCCCGACGGCAAGCCGTGGAGCGAGCGCAAGGCCTACGTCTGGTGGGACGAGGAGGCCGGGAAGTGGACCGGTCACGACGTCCCCGACTTCGAGGCCACCAAGCGGCCGGACTACGTGCCGCCGAAGGGCGCGACCGCGCAGGCCGGCCTGGGCGGTGCCGATCCGTTCGTCATGCAGGCCGACGGGAAGGCCTGGCTGTTCGTGCCGGCGGGGCTGGCCGACGGCCCGATGCCGGCGCACTACGAGCCGGCCGAGTCGCCGGTGGAGAACGCGCTGTACGGCCAGCAGGCGAACCCGGGCCGGGAGGAGATCCACGCTGCGTACAACCGGGGCAACCCGCCGCGCAGCGAGGTCTACCCCTACGCGATGACCACCTACCGGCTGACCGAGCACCACACGGCGGGTGGGATGAGCCGCACGCTGCCCTACCTGTCCGAGCTGCAGCCGGAGTTCTTCGTCGAGGTCAGCCCGCAGCTGGCCGAGGAGCGCGGCCTGGAGAACGGCGGCTGGGCGACGCTGATCAGCGCCCGGACGGCGATCGAGGCCCGGGTGCTGGTCACCGAGCGGATCCGGCCGATGAAGCTCAAGGGCGGCCAGGTCGTCGAGCAGATCGGCATCCCCTACCACTGGGGCGAGCAGGGTCTGTCCACCGGCGACTCCGGCAACGACCTGTTCGGCGTCGTGATGGACCCCAACGTGCACATCCAGGAGACGAAGGTCGGCACCTGCGACATCCAGCCCGGGCGGCGTCCGCGCGGCAAGGCGCTGGTGCAGTACGTGGAGGACTACCGGATCCGGGCGGGCGTGCAGTCGGGCCTGATCCCCAGCGGGGGCCGGGTACCGATCGAGGAGGGGACGAGCTGATGCGGCTCGACCCGATGGAGGAGGAGCGCTCGTGACCACCGTCAGCTCGGCGAGCCCGGCGCTCACCGGCAACGACCCGGCCAACCGGCTCTACGGCCCGCTGCCCGACGTGAGCGGGGAGGCCGGGTACGAGGAGGACCACCCGGCGCGGGTGGGCTTCTTCACCGACACCTCGGTCTGCATCGGCTGCAAGGCCTGCGAGGTCGCCTGCAAGGAGTGGAACACGCTCCCGATGGACGACTCGCACGGCAACCGGGACGCGATGGGCCTGTCCGGGATGTCCTACGACAACACCGGCATGCTCGGGGCCAACTCCTGGCGGCACGTCGCCTTCGTCGAGCAGAGCCGGGCCGTCGACCTGCCGATGCCGGGGGTCGGGCTGCCGGGGGCCGGTGCAGGGGGCGCCGGTGCACCCGCAGGGGGCTGCGGGAGCGGCGGAGGGGGCTGCGGGAGCGGCGCGGCCTCGGGCGACGCGCACGCCACGACGCACGGTGGCAACGCCGACGGCGGGCTGACCGCGCAGTCCAGCGTGCTCAACGCGGAGGCGCTCAGCGAGTTCGACCCGCAGACCGGGCACTCGGCCGACCGGGAGATCCGCTGGCTGATGTCCTCCGACGTGTGCAAGCACTGCACGCACGCCGGCTGCCTGGACGTCTGCCCGACCGGGGCGCTGTTCCGCACCGAGTTCGGCACCGTCGTGGTGCAGGGCGACATCTGCAACGGCTGCGGCTACTGCGTGCCGGCCTGCCCCTACGGCGTGATCGACAAGCGCAAGGACGACGGCCGGGTCTTCAAGTGCACGATGTGCTACGACCGGCTCACCGACGGGCTGCAGCCGGCCTGCGCGACCGCGTGCCCGACCCAGTCGATCCAGTTCGGCGACCTCGACGAGCTCCAGGCCCGGGCCGACGCCCGGCTGGCCACGCTCAAGGAGCAGGGCGTGGAGACCGCCCGGCTCTACGGCCGCGACGAGAACGACGGCGTCGGTGGCGCCGGGGCGTTCTTCCTGCTGCTCGACGAGCCGGAGGTCTACGGGCTCCCGCCGGACCCGATCGTCACCACCCGCGACCTGCCGTCGATGTGGAAGCACGCCGTCGGCGGGGCGGCCATGGTGGTCGGGTTCGCGCTCACCGCCGTGCTCGGCTCGCGGAAGGGATCGCGTCGATGACCGAGGGTCTGGTGACGCCGGGTGCTGGCTGGCGGCGGGCCGACGGCCCGCCGGCGCAGGCGCGGGAGAAGAAGCGCCGCAAGGGCGGCCGGCGCGGCGGTGCCCGCGACGGTGACCCGACCGTCGACGAGGCCGAGTTCACCTCGTACTACGGCCGGCCGATCATCAAGCCGCCGGTGTGGAAGACCCCGGACGTGCCGCTCTACCTGTTCCTGGGCGGTGCCGCCGGTTCCTCCGCGGTGCTCGGGGCGATCGCCGACGCCAGCGGGCGCCCGACGCTGACCCGGGTCGCGCACTACACCGCCGGTGGTGGCGCGCTCGCCTCGGTGGGGTGGCTGATCCACGACCTGGGCCGGCCGGAGCGGTTCCTGCACATGCTGCGGGTGCTGAAGCCGACGTCGCCGCTCTCGGTGGGCTCCTACATCCTCGCGCCGTTCAGCGCGCTGACCGCGGCGACCGCGGGCCTGCAGCTGCTGGAGGCCTTCCCCGGCCTGCAGAAGTTCGGGCTGCGGCGGATCTCCCGCTGGTTCCCCGCCCTGGAGAAGCTCACCGGCGCCACCTCCGCGGTCTTCGGCGGCCCGATGACCACCTACACCGCGGTGCTGCTGGCCAACACCGCGGTCCCGTCGTGGCACGCGCCGTACAAGGAGCTGCCGTTCGTCTTCGCCGGCTCGGGGATGGCCGCCGGTGGCGGCATCTGCATGGCGTTCACGCCGGTTGCCGAGGCGGGGCCGGCGCGGAAGATGGCGGTCGCCGGTGCGGCGGTCGAGCTCGCCGCGATGCACAAGGTCGAGCACGACCACGGCATCGTCGGCGAGCCGTACCAGGTGGGCTACGCCGGGAAGCTGATGAAGGCGGCGAAGGCATGCACCGCCGGCGGCGCCGGCCTGACCGTGGTGGCGGGCCGCACCCGGGTGGGGGCGGCCGTGTCCGGTGCGCTGCTGGCCGCCGGCTCACTGCTCACCCGGTTCGGCGTCTACGAGGCCGGCATGGCCAGCGCCAAGGACCCGAAGTACACCGTCGTCCCGCAGCGCGAGCGGATCGCGGCCCGCGAGGCCGGTCGAGGCGCCACGATGGACGGCACCGAGGGCAACGTCCGCCACACCGGTGAGGCCAGCACCATCACCCGCTGAGGACGCGGTCGACCTGAACTGCCCCGCACCGCCGCTGGTGGTGCGGGGCAGTTCGTCGTCCGGGGACCAGGTCAGGCGGCCAGGTCAGGCGACCCGGTCCCCGGCGGCAGGTGCGGGCGTGGCAGCCGGCGCGGGCGCCCGCGTGGCGGCCGGTGCGGGTGCCGGGGTGGCAGCCGGTGCCGGCGGGTGCTCGACCGGCACCGTCCACTCGATCTCGTCGATCCGGCGCAGCGTGCGGCCGAGGAACGGCCCCACCAGGCAGATCATGCCGACCCAGACGATGAGCAACCAGGCCCACCACGCCATCTCGCACCCCCGTGCTCGTAGGAGCCGCAGCTTGGCTGACCGCAGTTGGCCGGGGCAACGGATCCGGCGCAATGTCATCCCGCCGGGTGAGGGTGACCGGGACGTCCCGCCGTCTCCGCCCACCCGGCGCCGGTCAGCGCTCGTCGCATGACTGCCGCTCCTGCGGGGGCGCGGCTCAGGTACCGGCGGCTGACCGGGCCGGCGGCGCAGCCGATCTCACCGACCATGAACTCGGCGGTGGGGTGCAGCGCCCCCAGCCGCCGGTACAACGGCCCGATGACGTCGTCCACGGTGGTCCAGAGGGCTGCCGTCGGGGTGCCAGCCGGAGTTGTCGCCGCCGACGGCGCCCCACGCCACCGGCACTCGGCGATCCGGGCAGGTTGCGTGCGGGCGTGCGGCCACCCGGCCATCGGCCGCCGGACCCACCCTCGCCGATCCGTTCGGTCAGGGCCCGGCGGCAGGAGCCGTGGCGGTGGCCGACGGCTCGGGGGAGCCGTCCTCGTCGGCCGGAACCGAGGACTCGGTCGGCCCTGCTCCGGTGGGCTCGACCGGGCTGGCCGTCGGCGCGGGGCCGGTCGGCTCCGGCGTGGGCGTCGGTGCGGGGTCGGTCGGGCTGGGCGTCGGCGTCGGCTCCGGGGTGGGCGTCGGCTCCGGGGTGGGCGTCGGCTCCGGGGTGGGGGTCGGCGCTGGGCCGGTCGGCTCCGGCGTGGGGGTCGGCGCGGGGTCGGTCGGGCTGGGCGTCGGCGTCGGCTCCGGGGTGGGCGTCGGCTCTGGGGTGGGGGTCGGCGCGGGCTCGGTGGGGCCGGGCGTCGGCGTGGGGTCGGCCGGGTCGGTCGGTTCCGGGGTGGGCGTCGGCGTGGGGTCGGCCGGCTCGGTCGGTTCCGGGGTGGGGGTCGGCGTCGGTGCCGTGGTCGGGGCGCCCTCGCCGGACGGGGTGTCGCTCGTCCCCGGCTGGTCACCGGGCACGGCGGCGGGCGGCACCGTGCCCGACGGGCTGGTGGACGACCCGGTCGAGGTCGTCCGCGGGATCCTCGTGCGGCGCGAGTCGGCGTCCGCGTCGGAACCGGGCTCCGTGGCGCGTTCCGGTGCGCGGCTGCCCGACTCGGTGGGCGCGGTGGCGGGGGGCAGCTCCCAGTCGGGGACGAGGATGGGGGTGGCCAGCCCGGACACCGCGGCCCCCTCGTTGAGCCTCTCGAGGATGGCCGGCACCTGGTCCGGATGGGCGGCGAGCTCGGCGGCGATGGCGTCGCTGAACCCGAGGCTGCTGCTGGACCGGGCCAGGGTCGGCGCGAGCAGGATGGCCGAGAGCGCGGTGAGGGCGAGCAGGCGCTGCGGGGTGCGACCGCGCGTGCGCTGCTGCGGTGCCCCTGCGCGGGTCCGCGCCGGACGGAGCCGGAGGGCGCGTGACCTCGGCGACGCGGCTGCGCTGAGCGGCCGGACCGACCGCACCGGCTGGTGGAGCCGCCCCTGGACCGAGACGGTGGCGCGCCGACGGGCGGTCGCGGTGACGGACCCGTGACCAGGGCGCTGCCGCAGCGACCGGGGGAGGGACGCCCGGACCGGCGTGGACACCTCCCACGTCCCCGTGGTCGAGCGACGGGGCCGGGCGGGGGGCACCGCACCATCGGGACGACCGGCCGGCGGGCGGGACGTGGGCGTGCGGCGCACCGCCCGTCCGCGGAGCTCGTGGACGCGGCCGGGAGGCATCGGGATCAGCTCGTGCGCGGGGTCCGGATCCCCGAACTTGAGCACGGCACAGACGACCGGGGCCGCGACCAGGCCGGCCACGGGCCACGCGATGAGCAGCCACCACCAGGCCACGGAGCTCCCTCGTTCCGGCCGCGCCGCCGCGCCCTCCACCAGCAAGATTGACGCGGCCGAGCGCTCCCGTCAATCGCTGGTCCACACGAAGTGCGTGTTCTCCCGGCCGGTCAGCTGGTGCGATCGGCGGTCGCCTGCTCCCGCCTCGGCGTCGGGACCGGGCCGACGACGTTCGGCGAGTGCACGACGTTGGGCTGCACGCCCTCCGTGGTCCGCGTGCTGGGCAGCGCCGGGCTCGCGGGCCGCGCGGGGGCCCACGGCAGCAGGCGGGGCGGACGGCGGGCGGCGACGTCCTCGACCCAGCCGACCAGCAGCACGGCCACGAAGATCAGCAGCCACGCCGTGGCGAACATCAGCCACGAACCCCGGGCGCCGGCGGTGAAGTACTGCGCCAGCGGGGAGTGGTCGAGCACCGGTGCGGCCGCGGCGATGGCGGCGTTGCCCCACAGGTAGATCGTCATCGCCCGGTTGTTGAGCAGCGTGACCACCCGGTCGAGGGCAGGCAGCCGGCTCAGCCACGTGACCCGCGGGTACACCCTCAGCAGGACGACGACGGCGCCGAGGCAGTACAGCATGTCGGCCAGCGGGATGTCGTCGATGACGTAGGTGCCGTACTGCTCCCGGTGCGACAGCGCGTACCAGAGGCCGGCGCCCAGCAGCCCCACTCCGCCGGCGAGCGTCGGCCAGAGCGGCAGCCTCCGCAGGGTGCCGTCGTGGTGCGCGAAGCCCACCAGCCAGCAGGCCCCGTAGGTGCACAGCTGCAGCACGACCTCGTGGGTGGCGCCCTCCAGGGTCACCAGACCGAGGCCGAGCAGCAGGAGGGTGACGACCGGAACGCTCAGGGTCCGCAGCGGCCACCGGCGGAACAGCCACAGCGCCGCCGGGCTCAGCAGCACGAACCACAGGTAGGTGTGGATGTACCAGAGCGGAACGGTCCACTCGTAGCCCTGCGCGGAGGACGGCGGCCCGGCGAGCGGCAGCACCCACAGCCAGGCGTTGGTCCAGGTCAACGGGGCCGAACCGGTCTCGGGATCGACCCGCCAGCCGATGGTCACCATGATCGCGACCATCGCCGCGCCGAAGACCCAGAACGGCGGCAGCAGGCGTCGCACCCGCTTGCGGAGGAACGCGCTGGTGGAGCCCGCGCGGTCGATCGAGGCGGCCGCCAGCCCCCCGCCCAGCGCGAGCAGGATGCCCATGGAGGGGAACAGCAACGGCAGCCACGCCCAGCCGAAGGTGTGGAAGGCGACGACGCGGATCAGCGCCAGGGCGCGCAGCAGGTCGATGTAGCGGTCGCGTGTGCTCACGAGCCCGTGGTCCTCCCGGTCGCTTCGCCCACAGCCGTCCACAGCTGCGGGTCCTCCCCGCCCAGCCGCCAGATCGCGACGCCGCGCAGCCCCGCGTCGACGGCGACCGCCTGTTTCAGGGCCAGCGAGCGGGCGTCCTCGAACCAGACTGTGTGCTCGTCGCCGTCGGCGCGGTAGTCGAAGCCGGCGGTGGCGGTGTGGTCGTCCCACCAGGGCTCGGCGCCCACCCGCTCGGCGAGGGTGACGGCGTCGGTGGCCTGCAGGGCGGTTCCCGCCCCGCCGGCCCAGTCGTAGCCGTAGGTGCCCAGCCCGAGCATGACCTTCTCCGGGGGGATGGTCGCCGCCGCGTACCGGGCCACCGACCGGACCCACTCCAGCGGGGCGACCGGCCCGGGCTCGCTGCCGTGCCAGGCGTGGTCGTAGGCCATCACCCGGACCTGGTCGGTCACCGTGCCCAGCTGCCGGTAGTCGAAGGCCGACGTCCCCGGTGCAGGGTCGGCGGCCTGCGCGGGAACCGCCACGGACAACTGCAGGCCGTGGGCGTGCAGGTCCTCGCGCAGGGCGGCGAGGAACTCGACGAGCAGCGGACCGGCCGGAGCCGGCAGGTTCTCGTAGTCGATGTCGATGCCGTCGAAGCCGTGCTCCCGCGCCGCGTCGACGAGTGCCTGCCGGTGGGCGGCCGACAGCTGCGGGTCGCCCAGCACGTCGGCCACCAGCTGTCCCTGCCACTCACCGTCCCGGTGGTTCTGCACGGTGGCGACGACGAGCACGTCGTCGCGGTCGAGCAGGGAGCTCAGCCGGGGGGTCGGCGGGATGACCTCCAATCGACCTCCCGGCTGCAGCGTCGCCCAGGTCGGGCTGACCTCGGTGACCCCACCGAGCTCCACGGCTGAGCGCACGGAGGCCCAGGACCGGTCGTCCCACAGCGGCAGGTAGGCAGCGGCCACGAAGTCGGGGTGCCCGCGTCGCGGCGCCGTCGGCTGGGAGTCGTCCGGGAGCAGGACGGCCAGCAGCGTCAGGGCAGCGAGCGCGGCAGCGACGGCGACGAGGCGTCGGGTCATGCCAGCGCCGCCGGGGCGGGCTGCGGGAGGACCTCGTTGGCCGGCCGCGGGTCGGGCTCCGTCGCCGGTCGCGGGACCGCCTCGTCCATGTTCGCCGTCCGGGCCAGCTTGTTCCAGCCCAGCCGGACCCCACGCAGGGCGGTGCCCAAGGACGCGTACAGCAGGTAGGCGCGCAGCGGCTCGTAGATGAAGCGGTACAGCGGGACCATCACCAGGTGCGCGGCCCGCTCGCGCAGCAGGCAGACGGCCGCCACGGCGACCACCCCGTAGAACAGCGAGAACAGGGCGACGTAGCCGAGCAGCACCAGGGGCCCACGCTGGCCGAGCGTCTGCAGCACGACCAGGGTGACCAGCGGGGTGAAGACCAGGGGCACCACCACGGTCAACGCCGACAGCGGCATGACCAGCATGCCGAGCCAGCCGTAGCGGGGTCGCAGCATCATGTTGCGGTGGCGCCAGAGGGCCTGCAGGGTGCCGTACATCCAGCGCACCCGCTGCCGCAGCAGCGCGTCCACCGTCTCCGGCGCCTCGGTCCAGGCCACCGCCTGGTCGGCCTGCTCCACGCGCCAGCCGTGCTGGTGGAGCATCAGGGTGAGGTCGCAGTCCTCCGCCAGCGTGGCGTCGCAGTAGCCGCCGGCCTGCTGCACGGCGCTGGTGCGCCAGGCCGCGCAGGCGCCGGGTACCACCATCACGGCGTTGAGCGCCGCGGCCGCAGCCCGGTCGACCCCGATCTGGGTGAGGTACTCCAGCGCCTGCCACCGGGTGAGGACGTTGCGGGCGTGGTTGCCCACCTTGATCACCCCGGCCACCGCGCCGACCGCCGGGGAGTGGAAGCGGCTCATCAGGTGGGTGATGGTGGAGGGCACGAAGAGGGTGTCGGCGTCGAGGGTGACGACGAAGGGCTGGGTGACGGCCGCGAAGCCGGTGTTGAGCGCGGCCCACTTCCCGGCGTTGGCCTGGCGGATCAGCCGCACCCGGGGGTCCCGGGCGGCCACCTCGCGCACCTTTTCCGCGGTGGCGTCGGTGCTCCCGTCGTCCACGACGATGACCTGCTCCACCGGGTAGCTGGAGCGCAGCACGTGCTCGAGGGTGCGGCCGATCACCACCTCCTCGTTGTAGGCGGCGATCAGCACGGCGACCGGTGGGGTGTCGGCGGTGACCGGCGGTCCGCGCCGCGCCCGCACCAGCGCCAGGGCGAGGTTGACCAGGCCCATCCCGATCATGCTGACCAGCGCCAGCACGAACAGGCCGCTGAGCAGTGAGCCGGGCAGCGCGAACAGCACGTAGGCCAGGTGGGAGGCCAGGCGGTCCCAGGACGTCGGCTCCACCGGGCCGGTGCGCTCCTGCAGGGCCGGCTGCACCTGCGGCATCGAGTGGAAGGTGTAGCCGGCGTCCCGGGCCAGCGGGATCAGCTTCTCGACGTAGGCGAGGGTCATGGACCGGTCACCGCCGCCGGCGTCGTGCAGCAGCATGGTGATGTTGTCCTGGTCGCCCAGCGGCGGCAGCGGGATCTCGCCCTGCCGCTGGCCGGAGGCGTAGGCCCAGTCCAGGGTGTCGAAGTCGTGCGAGGCGACCGCGTAGCCGAGCTGCTGCGCCCGGAGGATCCCCGGCACGTCGCCCTGCATGGACTGCTCGTCGCTCCCCTCGTAGGGGAGGCGGTAGTAGGAGGCCTGGTGCCCGGTCTGCGCGCGCAGGATCCGGTCGGTCAGCGCCAGCTCCACCTGCTGCCGGAAGGGTGCTGCGACGTTGGCGTCGGTGTGCGTGAGGGAATGGTTGCCGATGGCATGTCCCTCCCGCACGATCCGTCGCATGATTTCGGGGTACCTGGTGATCTGCTCACCGGTGACGAAGAACGTGGCGTGGACGTGGTGCTCGCTGAGCAGGTTCAGCAGCTCGGGCGTGTAGACGGGGTCGGGCCCGTCGTCGAAGGTCAGCGAGATGGTCCGGGTGGCGGTCGCGCTGTAGCCGTACCGCTCCAGCGCGTACTCGGAGTCGGCGGCCTTCGCCACGTCCGGCGGAGACAGGTGTGCCAGCAGCTCGCCGGTGAACGGGTCCTCCCCGTAGACGGCGCCCTGCTCACGGACCAGGTGGAGGACACGGACCAGCGGGCCGTCGCCGATCACGGGGGCCCTGCCCACCTCCGCCGCGGTCGGCCCGTCCGGTATCGGGGCCCCGTCCAGCGCCGGTGGTGCGACCAGGCGGGGCCCTGCGACGGCACCTGCTGCGACCAGGAGGAGGACCACGGCCAGCCCGGCCCGTCGCAGGAACCGCCAGCGCCTGCCCGACGGGTTGGCGAAGACCGGCGTCCGCTGCGTGGGAGTCGACCGGACGGCCGGACGTGGCGCCCGGGAGACCGCCCACCGCCGACGGCCCGGGGTGCCGTCGGCGCCCCGCGGAATGATCACGTCTGGAAGCTAGGGAGCTCCCCGAGAGGTCACAATCAGTAACGATCGTCCGGGTGACGCGCGTCCACGAACGAGCTAACCGAGCCGTTCCCGGTGGGCTCCGTGACCCTGTGTGCACCAGTTGTGCCCTGTGGGCCCCACTGCGCGGCTCGCCGGCCCCCCCGGCGGTGCGACCGGGCTGCTCGACGGTCGGTCCGGTGGACGACGCGGTGGTCCGTGCAGGCCGACCCGGGAACGCGAAACTGCCCCGCGCCGCCGGGACTCGGCGACACGGGGCAGTGTCCGTGGGGCGCGGCGACGATGCCGATCCTCGCGTTGCCGCGCCACTGCGGCGGGGGTTCAGCTCAGCGGCGGGTGCCGCTGTAGCGGATGACCTGGCCGCCGCCCACGCTGCGGGCGGCGGTGAGGCACAGGGTCGCGCGGCGGTGCACCTCGCCGGCGGGGGTCTCCGGGCTCAGCCCGGTGATGCCGGCGGCCGCGGTGAGGCCGGGGATGCCCTCGTTGGCGACGGCGTCGACCAGCCGGTGCGCGGCGATCTCGGCGTCGGGGGAGAGGCCGCCCAGCAGGAAGGCGAACTCGGCCGGGCCGGAGCGGGCCAGCCAGTCGTCGCCGCGGACGGAGCGGGAGAGCATCGCCGCGATCCGGTCGAGCTGGGGGCCGGGCATCGGCCAGCCGGTGTCCCGGCGCAGCAGCCCGATGAGGACCAGGGTGGCCGGGGCGCGGTCGGTGCTGACGGCGCGCTCGCTGATGCGGTCGAAGAGCGCCGCGCGGGGCGGCAGCAGGGTGATGGCGTCGGCCGCGTCGAGGCGTGAGCTCGCGGGCGCGACCGGGGTGAGGGCGATCGGCATACCGATCTGGTCGTCGCCGGGGCGCGTGCAGTTGAGGGTTGCAACGGTCGGGCTCACCCCTCGGGGTGAGCCTCGACGGCGAGGGCGTTTCGGCGGGAACCCACCATCGATACCCCTCGCGCAGTGACGCACGAGCAGCGGCCAGCCACGCGTGTCAACGGAGTGGGTGACGTCACTTCGCATCGGATGACGGCGCGTCACATCCTCCCCTGATCAGGCGATACCCGGCTGCCTGGTGGCCCGTTGAGGGGGAACTCGGCTCCCGAGCCGCCCCTGATCGACCCGGAGCCGGGCTGCCTCCCCCCACGCCCGGTTCCGGGTCCCCGGGACCCGTTCTCTGTCACCAGACCACCCCTCGTCAGCGGCAGAGCGGACCGCCTCGGTTCAGTTGGGTGCGGCCTGGAGGGGCAGGCTGCTCGAGCCGAGCCGGCGCAGGGAGCCGGTCAGCACATTGTCGCCGCGCACGGCGATGAGGCAGCGTCGCTCGTCCTGCAGCAGCTGGAGGTCGGCGGACTTCGACGCGAAGGGCGTGCCGAGGTAGTCATCGGCACGGCGCGCACAGTCGAGGGGGTCGGCGGCGTTCCCGCGCTCGAAGACGACCTCGGCGACGTGCGGCTGAGCGCAGCCGACCTCACGCTGGAGCTGGTTCTGGCACCGTCGCCAGGCGTCCCCCTCGGCACGGAGAAGCACATCGCGGTGGCTGCCGTCGGTACGGGCCCCGTCGGGTGCGGCCACCGTGCACACCGTCGTGCCGCCGATCGATCGGCTGGCCGTGGGCAGCTCCCGCAGGACGTCGCGCCCCGGCTGGCCACCGAGATGAGCCAGCAGCGCCTCCTCGGAGCAGTCGTCGGTGGCGAACACCTCGCCGGCGTGGGGACCGTCGCACGCAGCCAAGGCACCGTCGGTGTCGACGCAACTGCCCACGACGGGTACCGGGGGAGGTGCGGGGTCCTCGGCCGTCGTCGTACCGGAGGGTGCCGGCGGAGCGACCGAGGAGCTGGACGAGGCCGTGGGTGACGCAGTGCCGCCACCGTTCGCCTCGCCGGAGGCCTGGACGTAGGTCAGGACCGTGGCCACTGCAGCCGCGAACAGTGTTGCGCTCATCAGCGCCTTGGCGAACGGGTTGTTCGACCAGGCGTTCAGCCACCGGCACCGGCCGGGTCGGTCGGCAGGCTCTGCGTCGGTCAACTCAGGACGGGGTCCACGAGCACGCCGATCACCGAACCACCGCAGTCGGCCACCTTGTCATCCAGCAGGAAACGGATCTTCAGCGCGTTGACGCCGTCCACCGGGATGTCGAAGTCGGTGATCTCGTTGAACGGCACGCTCTGGATCTCCCGCTGCGACTCGTTGCCCAGCACCTCCACGGTGACGCTCTGATCGGAGTCGCGCGAGTCATTGGCCTGACCGACGGAGAAGGTGAGCCGGGAAAAGTTGTTGCCCAGCCGCATCTCCAGTTCCCTGGCCTGATCCGAGTTGCAGGAGAACACCTCGGTCGCGATGCCGGACACGTTCTTCTGGTCGGCGATGTCGTACCTGTCCTCGCTCCAGCGACTGCTGGGGTTGAAGAAGTCGGCGAGAGTGAGTTGGCGACCTTCGTCCCCGGACGTGAGCACGCCACCGCTTTCCGAGGTCGAGGCGGTGACTCCGGCGGTGGTCGGCGTGGAACTGAAGGGGCTCGGGGCCGGGGATGACGTGGTGGCGCCGGCGGCTTCGGTCGTGGCCGGGGCACTGGGCGCCGTTGATGACTCAGCGGCCGGTGCAATTGGTTCCTCGGCACTCGAGCAACCGGAGCTGAGCAGCAAGGCTGCACCCACGCTGAGCCACGCTCCGGTGGTCCGGCGCCTAGTGGACCGGAAGGCCGTCATGACGGGCGGTATCCGTGCTGCGCTGGGCCGCTGGTCTGAACTGGCATCGCGGGACCCCCGTTGGTCAACGCTCCGGTGAAGTAACGGAAAGCTAGAGCACCTGATGTGAAGCCGGGAAGGCATCAGGGGCTTGGAAGCCCCCGATGCCCGGCGTGCCGCTCGCGGCGCGCCGGGGGCGGTGGGCTCAGCGGCAGATCGGGACCGCCATGTCGGTGTTGTGCTTCGTGGGCCGGCCGGGGAAGTCGCCGTTCATGAAGGAGTTGGCCGGTGACCAGCGGCCGGCCCACTCGCCGGAGTCGATGAGGTACCAGTAGCCGTCGGGCTCGACGCTGGGGATGCTCGGCGCGTTGTGCCGGCAGCGCACCTGCACGGTGGTGTCGGGCGGGATGGGCTGCGCGTTGTCCTGCAGCTTCACCGGGTCGGCGAAGGTGTTGGCGCCGAGCCGGCCGGTGGTCTCCGGCCAGGCTGGGCCGTCGCCGCGGGTGGGCAGCGGCTCGTCGCGGAAGAGCAGAATGCCGCCGGTGGTCACCGCGATCACCAGGACCGCCACCAGGGGAGCGGCCCAGCGGAGCCACGCTCGGCGCGGCTTCCCGGTGGTGGGCTCGGTGCGCTGATCTGCCGGCTGCGGCTCGGGTGTGGCGGCGACCGCGCCCGCCGGGGCGGGCCCGCAGGACTCGATGAGGCGCGGTGCGCCAGCACCGGGGTATCCGGGGACGTGCTCGACCGCCCAGGCGTCGAGGTCGCGCACCGCGCCGGTGATCTTGTTGCGGGGGTAGCGGCCGGCGGTCCAGTTGTCGAGGGTGCGCACGCTGACCCGGTTGCCGGAGCGGCGGGCGAGCTGCTCTTTGCCGCCGGTGGCGCCGAGCAGCCAGTTCACCTGGACGACGAACGGGTCGGCGGGCGCGCCGGACGACGTGTGGTGCGTTCCGGTGGCGGCGTCGCTCATGTCGGGTCCCCGTTCTCCGTGCTGTGCCGAGGGACGGTAACCCGGAACGGAACGGTGCCGGCTCTTCTGCGGGCGCGTCGTTGACCTGCGTAGTTGCGTGCACCTGCGTGCGTTGCGCCAGTTTGCGGCGATCCGCCCGAAGGTGCGGCTTCCAGTACGGCGGCGTTCCGGGTTTCCTCGACGTGCGGGGTTCGGCCGGGCACGGGGCCGGCCGAGCCCCGCCGGCGTCGGCGCCCCCTGTACCCGGGGTGCCGGCCCGCGATGGGGCGCGGTGGGTCAGCCGCCGAGCAGGTCGCCGACCGCGCCGACAACCCCACCCAGCAGGCTGCCGGTCGGCTGGGCCGGCTCCTGCGTAGGCGTGGGCGTGGGGGTGACCGGCGTCGGGAGGGTCAGCTCGACGGGCGGCGCGTCCGTGAGGACCGGAACCTCGGTCGGCGGCGTGACGACGGGCGAGGGGACGACGGGCGTCGGGTCGCTCGGCCGCGGGGTGGTGGGCTTGTTCGGGGTCGGCGTCACGGGCTTGGGGGTGACGACGGGCGCCTTCGGGGTGCTCGACGTCGGCCCGTTGGCCGCGGGCTGCCCGGTGCCGGCCGGGGTGGGGGCCACGGGGGTGCCCGGGGCGACCGCGGTGCCGGCGGGAACGGTCGCCTGGTCGGCGGCCGTGCTGGCGCCGGCGACCTCGGTGACGGTCTCGTCGGGGGCGTCGCTGGTGGCGCTGACGGGCGTGGCGTCGGTCGCGGGGCCGGCCGGGCGGCTGTACGCGTCGCCGATGCCGGACGAGCTGCCGGAGAGCTCGTTGCCGCGCTCGAGCTCGGCGAGGGTGGCGTCGGCGCGGTCGGGGACGGCGGCGACCTCGGCGGCGACGGCGTCGTTGAGTCCCAGGCCGGTGCCGGAGCGGGCGAGCACCGGGGCGAGCGCCATGACGACGAGGGCGCTGCAGGCCACGACCTGCTGGGTGAGGCGGCTGGCGGTGCGCTGGCGGGGCTTGCCCGCGGCCTTGGGCCGGCGCTGGCCGGCGGGGCGCTGCGCGGCGGGGCGGCCGTGCCCGGCGACGAGGGAGCGGCCGGTGTTCAACGGCGGGGGCGGCGGCAGCTCGGTGGCGGCGTACCGGGGCGTGCGCGGGGTGACCAGCGGCGGGGGAGGGGGCAGGTCAGGGACGGCGTACCGGTGCCGGGGTGCGGCCGGTGCGGACTGCGGCTGGGCGGAGACGGCGCGGTGGCGACCGGTCTCGGTGAGCGTGGTGCCCGCGTCGATGCGGCGGTGGCGGCCCGTGGTCTCCGGGCCCTGTGCTGCGGCGTGCACCGTGCTGCTTCCCCCTGTTCCCGCCGGCTGTCAGCCAGCGATGAAGAAGATAGGGCGCGTAGTCACCCGTGCACAGACCGCTACCGCGTGTCCGCTCACGACACGCCGCAGGTCACCGCGCCGGTCAGCGGCGAGGTGCTCGTCGTCAGCCGCCCGCAAAAGGCGTCGCCGGTCCCGGCCGGGCGAGCAGCCCGCGGACGAAGCCCTGGTACGCGGGGGCGAGGTCGTCGGCCGGCAGCAGGCGCGCTGCCGCCCTCAGGTCAGCCAGCCGGCTCGGCAGCAGCCGCAGGGCCGCCGCGAGGTCGTCCACGTCGTCGGGCCGGGCGAACACCGCAGCGTCCCGATAGATGTCCCGGAACAGCGGCAGGTCGCTGGCCACGGCCGGCACCCCGCGGTTGCGGGCCAGTGCGGCCATGCCCGAGTTGTCGATGCTGCGGTAGGGCAGCGCCATGACGTCCGTCGCAGCCAGCAACTGCGCGAGGGTCGACTCGTCGAGCCACCCAGGGCGCAGCGTGACCACCGGGTCGAGCCCGAGTGACGTCGCCAGCGCGGGCAGGTCGAGTTCGGGCCACGGCCGCCCGGCCATGAGGACGTGCACCGGCAGGTCCGGGTCCTGCTGGCGGGCTGCGGCCAGGGCTCGTAGCAGGACGTCAGGCCCCTTGTAGGGATAGAGGTAGCCGAGGAGGGACACGAGGATTCCGTCGGCGGGGAGGCCCAACGCCGTTCGGTCTTCGGGGCCGGCACTCACGGCGGAAGGCCCGTCGGTGATGTCCGGCGGGGGGAAGGGCAGCCGCACCACGTCCATCCGCCGGTCCTCGGCCCAGGACTGCATCGCGTCGGTGTGCACGACGACGTGCTGCGCCCGGCGGGCCGCCGCCAACACCAGCCGCGAATCCTGATCCCTGACCTGTGGTGCCCGGTTGTGCACCGTCGCCACCACGACGGCTCCGCAGGCCCGCAGCGTCGCCACCAACGGCAGTTCGTAGGACGGCCGCATCCCCAGGTGCACCCAGGCGATGTCGCCTCGGCGCACGGAGCGGACCGCACGCAGCAGACCCAGCAGGGCTGCCCGGGTCTTGCCCACCGGCGAACCGGCTCCACGGGGGAACCAGACCGTGGACGTCCCGCGCAGACCGCCCACCGGGCCGTCGTCGGTGGTGGACACGACGACGTCAGCGACGGGGGCGAGGAGGTTGGCGACGTCGACCGCGTACCGGCCGATGCCGCCGTGCCCGAACTCCTCGACGAGCCAGACTCGGCGCTCAGAACGCCGGACGGCGGTCACGGGGCGGTGAGTCCCATCCTGCGTTCCTCCGCGGGTCTGTCGTGCCACCCGGACGGTCGGGTCGCGTGGTGTCCGGCGCGCAACGTAACGCAGATACGCCGGAATCCCGGTGTTCGCTCGCGCCGGTACCTCGAAAATGGCACTCGGGGCCCGTTCGAGCACCCGAGTGCCCATAACACTGAACACGGAAATGTGTCGGGGAACGGCGTCATCTTCATGCGATCGGGTGCACCGGTGCCCGAAAATCATGACCCGTCCACGACCTTCTTCCCAATCCGTGCACGAGTCTCTAGCTTTCCGCCATGCTCGCAACGTCGCGAAGAATCCTCATCTCGGCCTTCGACTGCAGCCCGGGCCGCGGGTCGGACCCGGGGACGGGCTGGGGATTCGCCGAGGCCATGGCGAAGCACAACGAGGTGTGGGTGCTCACCAGCGCGGCCAATCGGCCGGAGATCCAGCGGGAGCTGGACCGGAGTCCCCGTGCCGGTCTGCACATAGTCTATTGCGACTTGCCGGCGTGGATGTCGCGGCGAACCCAGGGGCGGCACATGCGGTGGAGCCTGTACTACTACCCGTGGCAGGTGTTGGCCTACTCCGTTGCCCGGCGCTTGCACCGCCTGGTGGACTTCCACCTGGTTCACCACGTCACGCTGATGAAGTTCTGGATGCCGACCTTCCTCTTCCTGCTGCCGGTGCCCTTGATCTGGGGGCCGGTGGGTGGCGGCGAATCGGCGCCGCGGTCGCACTACCCGACCCTGGGCCTGCGTGGGCGGTTGTACGAAGCCGCGCGTGACGGCATCCGCGCCCTCGGTGCACTCGACCCCTTCGTGCGGCTGAGTGCGCGCCGCAGCGTGCTGGCCTACGGGACCACCGAGGAGACCTCGCTGCGCCTCCGCGCCCTGGGCGCCCCGACCGTCCGCACCCTTCCCGGCGTCTGCCTGCCACGGGAGGAGATCGAGACCCTGGGGGCGCGGCCGCCCGGCGCCGACGGGCCTCTGCGGGTCATCAGCATCGCCCAGCTCCTGCACTGGAAGGGATTCCAGTACGGCTTGGCGGGTTTCGCCCAGGCCGGGCTCGCGGACGCGGAGTACTGGATCATCGGGGATGGACCTGAGCGGGCCTCGCTGGAGCGACTGGCGGCGCAGCTCGGCATCGCCCAGCAGGTCCGCTTCCTCGGTGGGCTCGGGCGGGCCGAGACGATGGATGCCTTGACCCAGTGCCATGCGCTGATGCACCCCAGCCTGCACGACTCCGGCGGCTCGGTGTGCCTGGAGGCCATGGCGGTGGGGCGGCCCGTGATCTGCCTGGACACCGGCGGCCCCGCCGCACTGGTCGGGGAGGACGCCGGAATCCGCGTAATCCCCTCGAGTCCAGCGGACACGGTGCGCGGCCTGGCCGAGGCCATTCGTCTGCTGGACGCCGAACCAGACGTGCGCGTGCGCATGGGGGAGGCAGGCAAGAAGCACATGGCCCGATTCGACTGGGACACCCGCGCGGAGGAGTTCGTCCTGGTCTACGAGGACGTGCTGGCCCACTGAGCAGCAAGTGGAACCGTCAGTCCCTCGGACGGTGAAGGCTCCGGCCGAGACGCCGGTGTGCCAGCGACCGGTGCGATCCGGTCGTGGCGACCTACCTAGTTCACGGCGCGACCTCCTCGACCTGACGGCGGCACTGAGGGGGCAGCCGACGAAGTGCCCGATTCCGAGCACAGTCTGGGTCAGCCAGCGACGTTCATACAGCGGACGCGGCACATGGGCCGCGCATCAGGGAGGCGAGGCAGCTCGGAGGTCGTAGCGCAGGATCCTGAGGATTAGCGGCGGCGGGGGAGACGACAGGTCAGGTGCGCCCGCTAAGTGTACCCGGCCAGGACGTTGGTGACGGCGGTCGGGCTTGAACGCAGGAGAACCTCCGAGTGGGGTGTGGCTTGTCGAAGGCCCACATCCGCCCGGAGGTTCTCGTGTCCCACGGTAATGCGCGTCTGACCGTCCACGGCCGCAAGCTGATCGTCGACCGGCACCGGGCCGGCTGGCGACAGGCGCACATCGCCGCAGCGATGGGCGTCTCGCGCAAGTGCGTGCGGACCTGGATCGCCCGGCACGCCGCTGAAGGCAAGACCGGCCTGGCCGACCGGTCCAGCCGCCCGCACTGCACCCCGACGCGTACCTCCGTCGAGGTCGAGGACCGCATCATCGAGCTGCGGGACCGGGAGCGCCGGGGGCCGGACTGGATCGGCGCCGAGCTGGGTGTACCGGCCCGCACGGTGTCCCGGGTGCTGGCCCGACGTGGGCGGCCTCGGCTGTGCGCGCTGGACCCGATGACCGGGCAGGTGATCCGCTCCTCGAAGACGACCGCGACCCGCTACGAGCGGTCCCGGCCCGGCGAGCTGGTGCACATGGACGTGAAGAAGCTCGGGCGCATCCCCGACGGCGGTGGCTGGCGAGCCCACGGCCGCGCCGCCGGCAGCACCAGCCGTGACCGGGCCACGAGGGTCGGCTACGACTACGTGCACTCGCTGGTCGATGACCACTCCCGGCTGGCCTACTCCGAGGTCTTGGCCGACGAGAAAGGCGCCACCTGCGCCGGATTTCTCACTAGAGCCGCGGCCTACTTTGCCGCCCACGGCATCACCCGGATCGAGCGGGTGATGACCGACAACGCCTGGGCCTACCAACGATCGATCAAGACCGTCTGCGCCCAACTCGGCGCGAAGCAGAAGTTCATCCGACCGCATTGCCCCTGGCAGAACGGCAAGGTCGAACGTCTCAACCGCACCCTGGTCACCGAGTGGGCCTACCGGCAGGTGTTCACCAGCAACGACGACCGCGCTGTCGCTCTTGCTCCCTGGATCGAGCACTACAACACTCGACGCCGCCACTCAGCACTCGAAGGCATGCCCCCGATCAGCCGCCTGGCACCAACCTGATGGCCGGGTACAGCTAAGGCGTAGCCGAGGGACGGCCGGAGGCCGCAGCGCTCGTGGGGCAGCGGGGGTGCCGGCCGGTCTCGGTGAGCGTGGTGCCCGCGTCGATCCGGCGATGGCGGCGTGGCCACCGGGCCCTGTGCTGCGGAGCGCGCCATGCTCTCCCTGCTACCCGCCGGCTGTCAGCCAGCACTGGCGAAGATACCGCGCGTAGCCGCCCTCTACACAGACTGCCACCGCTGTCCCGCCTCGACAGGCCGAGTTGGGGTGGAAGGGCGCGAGTCTTGCGCGCCCGAAGGGGAGACGTAAGTCGGCTTGACCTCGGAGTCTTCGACGCCTCGCAAGCTTGCCCTGGCGACCACGGGCTGACTATCCGAGAGTGATATGAGACGCACGCCTCGATAGTCCGTTCGATAGAGGGTCTCGACATACGTTGCGGGTCACGGCATGATCAGGCGACCGACTCTGACCGGGTGCGTGCATCAGCTTCCCTAGCTGCCGCGAAACTGCACTTGAATGGGATGAGATGCGAAAGAAAGTCGTGATGGCTTGTGAGGGCTTCCGAGACCCGGGTGTCCGACCTGACTTCACGCTTCACACGGAGTCTCTGGGTGGGTGACACCCGTCCGATAGCCGTTTGCGCACTCGCCACCCTATCTGTCGTCTTATCGGTCACGTCGACCATCGGATACATCGGTTTACTTAATCGAAGCTCTGAGTTGGCCACGGCGCTCGCAGGATTGGCCGCTCTAGCTGCTTTGATCATTTGCCTACCGGTTCGACTACTCCCTGCGGCCGCGCTGGTTGTATACGCTTTGGTGCCGGCCCGACTGGTGCCCGACACTCCCGCTTTAACCGTCGTCCCCGTTGGAACCTTGGTTATGGCGGCCTGGGCGCTGCGTAGATCGCTGGATGCGGCCCGGCGTTCCGTGGTCGAGACTTCCCGTCGTAAGCGCACGATGAGACACGTGATTGTCCTCTTTGTCGCCTGGACGGTCGTTAATGCGATCCTGCATTCTAGTGGGCTCTTTGGGTTTGGCTGGATAATCAGTTTCACAATGGCCGTTTCGTTGCCGCTGATTGTATCCGGCGCGAGCTCTGAAGCTAAGGCTCTGCGAACCGCTTGGCTTTGGACCGCCGCGGCATTGGGCGCCTATGCGATGCTTGAACTGGCTCTTGGATTCAATCTCGTATTCGGCACTCTATACGACGCAGTGGGTATTGACACTTCCCAGCACTGGTCGGTCTACAGGGCAGAAGCCTCCTTTGGTCACCCCCTGTTCGCGGGCCTCTTCCTGGCAGTAGGTGCTGCTCTTGGAATTGTCACGTGGCTCGAGTCCGGGAAGCCATCCCACCTTCTGAGCGGCGTAATCGCCGCTGGAGGGGTGGTTTCGACCCTCTCCCGAGGTTCTCTGGCGGCGATGATCATCGGAATCGCTGCGGGCGCGGCCTTTGTGGCCGCAAGCAGGGGCCATCGTCGGCTCGGCAGGTACCTAATCCTTGGTGCAGCTGCCGCAGCTGCGAGCTTCCTGGTAGGTACCGTCGATGCCTTCAATGAGCGATCCAACTCCGTTGAAGCCAGTCGATCGGCGGACGCGCGTGGTACCGCACTCGACGTGGCGATCCAAGCGGCTGGGTCCACCAACTACCTGGGTTCAGGCCCCGCCACCTCCGGTGAGACCGCACGGCAATTCGGATCGGTTGTTATCGAGAACTCTTATCTTCAGGTGCTAATCAGCCTAGGACTGCCTGGGCTCCTCTTGTTAGCCGCCATGATCTCAGGCGTCCTGTGGGCGGCTGTACGGGCGGCGAACTACGCCGGTGCAGCGGCGCTCGTTACCGTCGTGGTGGCGCTAGCCGGATTCAACGCCCTTGATGCGGTGCGATCGACGCACCTTCTTCTCGGGCTAGTGCTTCTTCTGGCCGTACACCTTCCCGCCTTGGCACGGCAGAGAGTTCAGCCGTACGAGAGGACCGAGCGAAGGTCGCTTCGGGCGCCCGTGTCGTTCAATCTGCCGACGAGTGACCTTGCAGACGACCGTAACAATCCACGTGACCGCCAATCGGCCAACCCTATCCGAATGGACGCGGATCATTGAAAATCCTCGTTGTCGTGCCATCTCTTCATGGGGGTGGTGCAGAGTATGTAGCGCGCACCTGGATGGCCTGGCTAGCGTCTCAGGGCCACGAAGTATCGGCGGTCCTGACGGGTCGCCCGGTGGATCCTGCCTTCGTTCCCGAAGGAGTCGAGGTGCATTCGGTGGCATCCCGGAGGGGGCAGATCGCGAAGCTGCGCGCTCTTCGCAGAGTGCTGTTGGAATCCAGGCCCGATGTCGCGCTATCACTTCAAATGCACGCTAATCTAATGCTAATCAACGCTGCCCGTAGCTTACCGGGGGCCCAGCGCCCAAGGGTCGTTATCAGTGAACGAAATCTCGTTACGCTGGGGCTTCCGAGCGCTCGCCTGAGTCACCGCGTCAAGGTTCTCGCTGCTAAGCGACAGTACCGAGCAGCCGACATGACTATAGCCATCTCGCATCCGGTTGCGGCTGAGCTGGTAGCCGCCTTCCGGATCGGTGGTGACCGGGTAGTCGTCGTCCCGAACCCCGCAACCGCTAAAGTTCAGTCCACCCCCTCGCGCCCCGTCGCCGTTTCCCAAGATTCGACCAGCGCCTCGGCCGGTGATTCACGCGTCCTTACGCTCGCACTGCCCTGTCGTCTCGTCGGACAGAAGCGTCCAGAGCTAGCACTGGAGACAGCCGCCGAGCTGACGCGCCGGGGCTGGCATACGAATGTGGTCTCCTTCGGAGGCGGGCCGCTGCTCGAGCAGATGTTGAGCCATGCCGCACGACTAGGCGTTGACTTTCATCAGCGCGGCTGGGTGGAGGACTGGCTAGCCGAACTGGACCCTCTCAGCACCACAATCTTGCTTCCCTCCGCCAGAGAGGGTTTCGGGAATGTGCTCGTCGAGGCCGCAGCCGCGGGGCTGCCTTCCGTGGCTGTCTCCGGTGCGCTCGGTGTCGCCGATGCGATAGTCCCCGGCATTAGTGGGGAACTGTCACTGACGGAATCACCGTCCGACCTGGCCGATGCAGTGCTGGCAGCCAGACAGATCAGCATGACCAACATTGAGCCATGGCTGCAGCACTTCTCGGTCGACGCAAGTGGACGTAAACTTGAGCGCGTCCTTCAGGCCGTCGCCCGAGCTAGCCTGTGACAGACACTCGCAGTCTAGGATCCCGCGCCTCCCGCGGGGCGTCAACCACTCTTCTTTGGCAGATTGTCCGGGTGGGGACGCAGATTGGTGGGACGGTACTCTTAGCGCGCTTGTTGAGTCCGGCGGACTTTGGACTTATTGCCATGGTCACGTCCCTGGTCGGGATCGGAGAAATCCTCCGAGACTTCGGACTCACGTCCGCAGCCGTCCAGGCGAAGTCTCTGTCCAACAAACAGAAGAACAACCTCTTCTGGATCAACGCAACTGTGGGCGCGTTGATGACTGCCCTAGTGCTTGCATGTGCACCTTTGGTCGCACGGCTTTACGACCGAGAACTGCTCGAACCGCTAGCGCAGGCCTTGAGTGCGACCTTCTTGCTGAACGGGCTTGCGGCACAGTTTCGCGCAGAGCTGAACCGGCGCATGCGTTTCGTTGCACTGAACGTGGTGGACACCTTGCCGGCGGTTCTCGGGCTAGCCGTCGCAAGCGCCTTGGCTCTAGCGACTGGAAGCGTATGGGCGCTCGTAGCTCAACAACTGTGCACCGCGGCCTGCGGTCTATTCCTCGCTGTAGCGCTCGTCGGTTCGCTCCCGGGGCGACCCGCGCGTCATGCGGAGATGGCGGGACTGCTCCGATTTGGCGGCGGAGTGGCTGGCACGCAGTCGGTCGCGTACGTCACCAGGAATGCAGATAACGTCGCGATCGGCCTAGTGTGGGGTGCCGGGGCACTAGGCATCTACAGTCGGGCCTATCAGCTACTCATGGCTCCGATTGTCCAGCTTCTTGCGCCTATGACACGTGTAGCCCTGCCGGTACTCTCGCGATTGCAGGATGACAGCGACCGTTTCGTCTCGTATCTGCGGAGAGGTCAACTGGTTGGAAGCCTTGTGGCTGGAACAATCTATGGCCTGGTGTTCGGACTCGCATCACCCGTCACGGCGCTACTGTTCGGCGAAGGGTGGTCGGGGCTAGCCCCAGTCTTTCAGGCCCTAGCGGTCGGAGGGGTCTTTCGTGCCCTGAATCAGGTCGCCTATTGGGCCTACCTTGGACGCGGCCTTGCGGGGCACCAGTTCCGCTTCTACCTCGTTAGCCAGCCAGTGATCGTACTCTTTCTCTTTGCGGGCTTGCCTTGGGGACCATTCGGGGTCGCAGTTGGCCACTCGCTAGCGTATGCACTCAATTGGTTCGCCGCTCTCTGGTGGTGCGGACGGGTGACGGGTATCTCTTTCGGCGGACTGATCCGGGACGGGATGCGGACGACGATAACCTTCTCTGTGCCGGTTGCCATGATCGGCTACTTTCTGGCGCCACTTGTGGAGAACCCGATCGGCGCCATCGGCACTGTTTTAGTTGCGGCAAGTGCCTGGTTCGTCTTGGTCTTCTTGGTTCTCCCGTCGGCGCGTACTGACATACGAAGCATGCTGGACGTGCTCGCCAGGGCTCGTCGCACGGACCGAAAAGGGAAACAGGAGTCTCTCGACTAATGGAAATCTTCGCATCCGCCATGGGTCAGTACGACAACGTAGGTGATACGGTGCTTAGACGACCCTTCTTGGCGACTCTTCGTGAGATCGGTCAGCTGAGCGTATTCGTTGGCGGACGAGGCGATGACTATCTCAGTGGCCTCGGGCTCACCGCGCAAGACTCGATCTACCGAGACTCGGGCACCTGGCGTGCTGCGCTGCGTCGATCCGTGCTCCGAGAGGGTGTCATTTACGCCTTCAATGCTGGCGAGATCGAGGTTACCAAGCCGTACGCGGCCCACTATGCGCGACTCATGCCGCTCCTAATTGCGAACCGAGTCCGTGGGGGGGCAGCACTGCACGTTGGTTTGGGAGTTCGGTCACCGACGCCCTGGCGATATGTCGTCAGTGCATCGGTACGGCTTTGTGACCTCGTGAGCTGGCGAGATCCGGCCTCGAGACGATGGATGAGAGTCGGGCTGCAGGCTCCAGACTGGGCGTTTCTTGAAGGCGCGACGAATCAGGTGCTCCGTGACCGGGTGCTCACCCACTCAGAGCGCAAGGTGCTGGCGGTGGCACCACGCTATAACGGACACCAGGTTAGCCCCGAATGGTGTGAGCGACTCGCCGCGTTCGCTGCTTCCAATGGACTAGAGGTGGTGGCCGCTGCACAAATCGCGCGGGACAATGCACCATGCAGCCAGATAGCAGAGTTGGTTGGAGGGCGATCGATCCTCTGGGAGGATACGAACCATGCTCGGCACGAAGCGCGTCTTCGTGAACTGTATGCTGGATCGCGCGTTGTCGTGAGCGAGCGATTGCATGCACTCGTCATTGCGGCGACTGAGGGCGCGGTCCCTATAGCGCTTGGCGCTGATGAAAGTGATAAGGCGATCCGCACGCTTGAGGGTGCGGGGTTTGAAGGCTACGGAGTTGAGCCGTCCTTGAGCCGGGCAGGCTTGAGCCGTATACAAAATTTATGTGGCGACGCGTACGCCGTCGCTGAGACCGTGATCGCTGCGCGGGCAGAGCTGGCCACCCTGAAGGAGCGAATGCGTGCTGCGGCCTGAATCTCCCGGCGTCCTAGTAAGCGTGATTCTTCCTACCTACAATGTGGAGCGCTATGCTCGTGAGGCGATCGAGCGGCTGAAATCGCAGACCGAGCCAAGTATAGAGTTCCTGATCGTTGACGACGGATCAACGGACGAAACGGTGTCTATCGTCCGACAGTGCATCGAGGGTGACGGTCGCTTCCGGTTGCTTGAGCTTGGTAGCAACGCGGGGGTCGCAGTGGCCCGTGCATACGCCGTTGATCGCGCCGTCGGCGCGTGGGTTTGGTTCGTAGACGCCGACGATCACTGGCCCGACGATGCGGTAGCGAAGCTACTGACGAACTCGGGCGATGCGGACTTGGTGATCGGCGCCGCGCGGTACGTCGACGACTCGGGTACGTCTCGATCGATACCGCCACCTCAACTTGCGGAGTTGGGTGGCCGAGATGCGTTCGTCCTTCTCCTCAATGGTGTTGTCAAAGGTCACCTTTGGAACAAACTCTTCAGTCTGACTCTGCTGCAGACGAGCGTGTCTTTCCAACCGTCGCGCGTGCACTCCGACCTGGCGATAGTTGCAGAAGCGCTGGCGGGCGCCCACACCGTCAAGACTGTGAGCGCACACATCTATGACTACCGAATGAGGGAGGGTTCGATCGTAAGGTCTCACCCGCAGCGGCGGTCCTCACTGGAAGTTGTGGCGCAGGTCGTGGACCGGAGTGCTAAGAGGTTCGTCGGCGACGATGAGGTAGAGCGGGCACTTATCTACTTCGAGCATCGTTTCATCCTGCTCTCCATGCTGAAGGATGCAAATAACCGCCTGTACAGCGCTGAGGAGCGTGGACGCCAATTGGCCACTGTCCGCCGGTCCATGTCTTGGCACGGGGTTTGGGAGTGCCTGC
Organism: Modestobacter sp. SYSU DS0511; assembly: GCF_054050755.1. NCBI lineage: Bacteria > Bacillati > Actinomycetota > Actinomycetes > Geodermatophilales > Geodermatophilaceae > Modestobacter > Modestobacter sp. SYSU DS0511. Next base: position 63,169 of record NZ_JBJGZY010000012.1, on the reverse strand, counting down.
GCCGGCGAGATGCACGGCGCGCCGTCGCAGTAGCGGTTGTCAAAGCGGTTCCGTGGGCAGCCGGACCAGTCTCTAGACGGCTGTCTAGCAGCTAATCTGGTACCACCGATAACACTCTGCGCAATACCCGGACTTCAGGGCGCAAGGCGACGTACACCTGCGACTGTCTGGCGTCCCAGATACAAGTGAGGCGGCAGACGCCCGGCATCGGAAGGCGACATGGGATCCATCTCCCGGTAGATGTGGGTAGCACCTCCGCGGTGGCGACGCCGCACGTTCTGGGGCGGCGGGGTTAGGTATTCCGCTTCCGCGCTTTGTGTTGCGCGGTCTTCCAGAACGTTTCCAACTGAGGTCGTATGACATCCGCGGAGTAGGTACTGAGGTATCTGGCTCGCGCTGCGGACTGGGCAGCGCGACGCCGTTCGTCGTCCAGGATGTACTCGGAGATCGCCGCGGCGAGAGCCTGAGGTTCACCGGGTGCGAGCAGTGTCCCCGACTCCGTCCCAACCAGTGATGGGATGCCGCCCACCCTAGTGCTAATGACTGCGTTCGATCGGGCCATCGCTTCGATCAGGAACATTGGCATCGCTTCATTCCTGGACGGAAGGACGGCAATCTGCGAGCTCTCAAGCAGCTCCATCAACTCACTGTGAGGAACGGCGCCGCGGAACTCGACACGGGGCGGTAGGTCAGCGGGCAAGAGGGTCGGATCGGTGATTGGACCGGCCACCACGAGTACCCACTCGGCAGGCGGCTGCGCTAAGCCCCAAGCGGCGAGGAGCGTGTCGACACCCTTGCGGCGCGCGACGGATCCACCAAACACTACGAGGGGTCGCTTGTTCCTCGGTCGCCCGTCGGATACCGCATTGGGGATATAGCCAACTAGTGCAGCCGGGGCAACGGCCACAACTGCCTTGCGGGTCTCTTCTGACAGGACGTGGATTCCGTGCGCCAAGGACAAGACCAACTTCACTAGCCCTGAGCGCCTGCGGGAGAACGAGGGAAAAGAGCTTCCGTGAATCTGCGCGACCACAGTCGCGCCTCTCAGCTTCCCGAGCGCGAGCAGCGCACCTTCGCGCACAAAAGATCCCCGCTGGGACAGGTGGACCACCAGGACGACTCGGTGGGCCGCCCTAAGAGTCAGTATGCGGTACGCGGCAGACAGGGCGAGCGTGGCACCTTGGATTGGCGAGCCAGTTCCTCGTGATGCGATGAAGCCTTGCTCGTAGCACTCGAAGTCCCATGACAGGTACTCGTTGACTACTTGCGTCATCCCTCCTGCCACGTCGCCGCGACGGCCAACCTGGTAGACGCGATCCCGCTCCACCAATGGCAGCTTCTTGTGATAGAGCTTCGAGACCTGAGCGAAAGCGTCATCAATCTGGCGGCGCGCAACCTCTAGCTGAGTGAGGAGCTCCGCACGTCGTCCCGCCACATGAGTTAGCCAATCCGATGCGACTTCGGGCGCAGCCTCAGGGTGTAGCCGAAGGGCGACATCGTGGATTCCGGCAGCGGCGAAGTGGCGTTCGATCTTGTCGGAGTCGTCTGTCAGAAGCGCGGCGGGCACTGCACCTTCGGTCAGTCCGGCAACCAAGACGTGGAGCCGATCGCTGACTACCAGGCGAGTCTCCCGATAAATCGACCGTAAGTACGCCTCTTGATCACCGTGTCGCTCACCGGACCATGTGACGGCCTCTGCTCCCAGATGCTGCGCCAGCTCCAAGGTCTTGGGGTTGTCTCTGAGGACTTGCGATACGGCCAAAACCTTGAGGCCCAGTCGGTCCGCTGTCTGGTTCACCGCGGCGTACCAGTTGGGAGGCGTCGGAGCGCGATCTGCCCGCATTGATACGACGAGCAGTCCGCGGCCTCCCGAGCTGGGCATCGCCGGCACAGGAGAACCCTCGTTGAACGCCAGGTCGGGCATCGAGCCCCCGCGCATGTAGCGAGAGGTTCCTTCGTCGCGCCATAACGTGAGGTTCGAAGCGGCGATGGAAGGGCGGACTAGCAGCCTCGGGAGAGGAGAGAAGTTCCGAGAGCCGACGCCGAGCCGAACGACTGCTTTGCCGCGGAGGCGTGCAGCCAGAACGACCGGCAGCATGGAGATGTGTTCTTTCATGCCGATGAGGGTGAGTTGAATCTCCCCAGGCTTGAAGACATACGTTGCCCGACCGCTGACCGACTCAACCAGTGCACGGCGATACCAACGGCCGAACGATCGGTAGACAGTGTCTGAAGGACGCAGTCCTAGGCCCTCGTCATATCCGTCGGTACTTGACCCTGCATAGACATGCAGGTCGCCCAATTGACGCAGTCGATCAAGTAGCTGCCGACGCAAGATGATGTCGCCAATGTTCTCATGCTGCCCGACACCTGGAACGAATATCTTCAAGGCGGTGGGTGATCCTGCCATGACGTCAAACTCCTGCTGCGTCGACAATACGGAACCCAGATGCTTCACAAAGTACGTCTCTTGTGAGGCCGTCTACCTCAACAGCCTTCGCGATCCCGCGCTCATCAGCGAGCTGTGCGATCTGAGCCTGGTGGTCGTCTATGTGTTCGTTGCGCGCACTTCGTCGTACGACCAGTACGGGGTAGATGCCGCAGTCAAGCAATCCCAGTAGCGTCCCCACTCCAGCGTGCGTGACCACTACGTCGGCCTGGGCCGCGTAACGTGCGAAATCGCCAGCTGATACTTGGGTGAACACGCGACCGGGTAAGCCCGAGGGGTGCCTGGTCGCGTTCCCGATCTGCCAGACGGTCCGGTCGTCGGCTAGGCCGGTGGTCAGCACCGCTTCAACTAACGAATCAAATCCGTATCCTTCTATAGTCCCTAGGGTAACGAATAGAGAAGGGTGGTCGGAAGACTTCTTTGGCACGCGGTGGAAAGTGGACAAAACGCCTGGATGGTGTCGCCACCGCTTGGAAGCCCAAGACTCGTGCTGAGTGAATAACCTAGCCGCTCGGATGTGCGAGATCAGGCGACCGCTCAGGGATGGTCCCTCGACCCGAGATACGCTCTCTATGTAAATAGTCTCGATGCGTCGCATGCGGGCTAGCGCTAGGGCCACTACGGCCGGTGCGGCACCCGTGCTGACGGCCATATCGAAGTCCTCGCGGTGAAGAATCTTCGCGATGGTGCGCGCGGCGCGGAGTGTTCCACGCCAATCGCGAGGACGGATATAGGGGACATAAACCACGTTGCGTCCGGCCAGTAATGACTCGCTCTGAGGGGTCCGGAACGTTACCCAGACGCTCGTTGGGGCCGCGCCCAGGTCAGGCGCCAATCGCACAAGTTGTGCGAGGTGCCCACCGGTGGACGCAACTAGCAAGGCCTTCTTCATTCGATTCCCCTTGGCTGCGCTCATCTTCTATGTTAGATGACTCGGTGAACGGACGTGCCGCGTTCACGTCTGGCTCTTTGAGTCGGCTGGCGTGAAGAGGTCATGGGCGATCGTGATGCGGTCGCCTACGACGGGCGGGGGCGGGGCGTGGAACTCGCGCCAATAGGTCTCTGGTCAGCCATGATCGATGGAGAGTCGACCAGCTTGCCTCGTTACGTGCCGGCGCCTGATGAGCGAGTTCCATGCTGGGGCGGACCTCTCATTCCCGGCGGGACTGGCTGGTGACCTTGGCGTGCTTCTTCGGACGTTCGGTGCGGCGTGATCGGTCCTGGTCGCCAGGGCAACAAGTTTGGGTGCCGAGCGGCATCGTCGCTGAGCAACGGGCGGCCCGGAAGCTAGCAGGGCCACATTGCATCCGTTCGTCGCGGGTGAGTCGACCGCGGGAGGCTGCCTAGTCACTTGGAAGTTGGGGCCCCTCACCGCCCGTCCACCAGTTGAAGCTGGGCAGCTGGCGGCCATGGGGTCGGGGGGGGGGCGGATGGCCCAAGGGGCCGACAGGCCACGGCTTCGGTTGCTGCCCGCCCGCGAGTGATCCGCGTCTCTCGACGCGGTCGGGAGTGCGGGTCGCTCAAGGATCCGACCGCTGAGCCTCGGAGGGGTGAACGTACTCGTGCGTTCGTGCTCTGTCGCCTATCGTGCCGTTGCACGGGACCGCGTACGACAGGCTGGTCACCCGGCCTTGGTGATGGATGGGGTGGCTAGTGGATCTTGCAGGCGCATTTCGCGCGTTGCGCACTTCGTGGTGGCTGCTGCTGTTTGGCTTCGTTGCTGGAGTGGGAGCCGCTGTGGCGGTCAGTTTGGCGCAGACGCCGTTGTACACCTCGCACACTCAGTTGTTTGTTTCGACAACTGATTCATCGTCAACGTCCGACGTCTACCAGGGTAGCCAGTTCTCCCGGCAGCGGGTTGCGTCCTATGCGCAACTTGTCGATGGTGACGCCCTTGCTCAACGAGTCGTGACCGAGCTTGATCTTGACATGACTCCGCAGGAACTAAGTCGCGGAGTGTCAGCTACTGCGGTACCGGAGACGGTGCTCATAGACGTGAGCTATACGGATTCGTCGCCTCAGAGAGCTAGGTTGGTCGCCGAGGCATTGGGTGTGGAGTTCGCCGAGTTTGCGGAGGAGTTGGAAGCGACCTCGGCGACGGGCTCGTCTCCCGTCAAGGTGACCGTTACTGATCCTGCGGAACTCCCAGCCGCGGCGAGTGCGCCCAAGACAACGCGCAACGCGGTCATTGGCGGACTTGTTGGATTGTTAACAGGGGGCGCTCTAGCTATTGGGCGTGCGAGCCTTGACCGGTCAATCCGGCGGACGGAGGATGCCGCCGAGACTGCTGGCGCTCCGGTGATCGGCGTCATTCCCCGCGATGACGCGCTGATTAAGCAGCACACGATTGGCCATAACAGTCAAACTCGGACGGCCGAGGCGTACCGCCAGCTTCGTACCAACCTGCAGTTCTTGAACGTGGATCACCCACCCAAGGTCATCATGATCTCAAGTGCCGTGCCTGCCGAAGGCAAGACCACGGTTGCGGTGAACCTCGCACTGACCCTCGTTGAAGCTGGCCGCTCAGTCGCTGTGGTCGAGGGAGACCTGCGCCGACCGCGGGTGACCCGGTATCTCGGCATGGTCGGTGGCGCCGGTCTGACCAACATCCTCTCCGGCGCGGTCGAGTTGGACGACGTTCTGCAGTCGTACGGCGACGGTGGTTTGACGGTCATCGCCGCCGGGCCGACGCCACCCAACCCCAGCGAGCTCCTCGCCTCGAGCCACATGACTCAGCTCATCGAGCAGCTCCGCGGCAAGAACGACTTTGTGCTCATCGACGCCCCGCCTCTTCTCCCCGTTGCCGACGCGAGTGGCCTCGCCGTTCTAGTCGATGGGGTGGTGCTCTCGATCCGCTACGGAGCTACTCGTAAGGACCAGCTGCAGCAGACGCGTGCGACCTTGGATCGGGTGGGCGCCAAGACTCTCGGGGTCATCCTGAACATCGTGCCGCCGAAGGCTGAGGTCACCTCTGCGTATGGCTACGGCTACACGTATGGGGCGGACGTTGAGCGCGGGCCCAAGCACCGCTGACAGAGTCGAGTGACCAATTGCACGTCATGTGCCGGCGATAATCAGCTGGCTGATTGCGGCGCGTCCTCACTCTCCGGACCCGCTCGATCATGGCGTGTTAGATGTGGTCCCCGGTGACCGAGGGCAGTCGGGTGAACGCTCAATTTGCCTCTCCCGGTCAGGGGGTTGCCTCGGCTACGTTCGCCCTGGCCGGTCGAACAGGGCAGTTCCCGGACGCCATGAAAGAGAATCGCCGAGGGGCGCGTCGTTCCCCCGGCCGGCGGCACGGGGGTGCGTCGGGTGAGTGTGCTCGAGGAGCGTGGCGAGTCCGCTCGCCACCGTTTGCGACCGACCGGACGGCGGCGACTGCCGTCCGTCAGCCGGCTCCGGGGCGAGGGCACCGTGGCGAGGCGCGCCTGGCGAGGGGCCTACGTCCGGCGGATCGCACTCGGTGACCTCGCCGTTGTCACGATCGCGGCGCTCGTCGGCTACCTGGTGCGCTTCGGTCCGGTGACGAGCGGTGCGACTCCGGAGCGCGCCTCGGTGTGGCTCGTCGCCCTGCTGCCGCTGGCATGGCTGCTCACCATGCTCATCGCCCGCACTTATGAGGAGCGCTTCCTCTGGGTCGGCGCGGAGGAGTTCCGTCGAGTGTTCGCCGCGGCTGTCGCCTTGCTCGCCGGGGTGGGTGCCGTCTCCTGGGCATTCAAGCTGGAACTGGCCCGGGGCTTCGTCGTCGTTGCCCTGCCGCTCGCCACCATGCTCACCCTCCTGCAGCGCTACCTGCAGCGTCGGCGGGTGCACCGTCGCCGTGGTCGCGGTGACTACCTGCAGACGGCCATCCTGGTCGGGCACCGCAGTGGCGTGCTCGCGCTGCACGAGCAGATCGACCGGGAGGCCTACCACGGCTACCGGGTCATCGGCTGCTGCCTGCCGCCGTCCCCGCTGGGCGCTGAGGTGGTCGAGTTCGACGGCGTCCCCGTTCTTGGTGGCCTCGACGACGTGCTCGACGTCGTCCGGCAGTACGAGGTCGACACCGTCGCCGTGCTGCCCTCGCCCGAGCTCGACGGGCCGGCGCTCCGCCGGCTCGGCTGGGAGCTGGAGAAGACCGAGGCCGAGCTGCTGCTCGCCCCCGCCGTCACGGAGATCGCCGGCCCCCGGGTGCGCATCCGCCCGGTCTGCGGCCTCCCGCTGCTGCACATGGAGCGCCCAGAGCTGCGCGGCGTCCGCCGGCTCACCAAGGAGGCGTTCGACCGCACCGCGGCTGCGGTCGGCCTGCTGTGCATCCTCCCGGCGTTCCTCGGCCTCGCCCTCGCCGTCGGCCTCACCAGCCGCGGCGGCGTCTTCTACCGGCAGGAGCGGGTGGGCCGCGACGGCGAGACGTTCGGCATGCTGAAGTTCCGCAGCATGGTCAGCGGCGCCGACCGGATGGTGCCCGACCTGACCGCGCAGAGCGACGGCAACGGCGTGCTGTTCAAGATGAAGGGCGACCCCCGGGTCACCCGCGTTGGCAAGGTGCTGCGCCGGTACTCCCTTGACGAGCTGCCGCAGCTGCTCAACGTGGTGTGCGGCGAGATGTCCCTCGTCGGCCCTCGTCCGCCGCTGCCCGCCGAGGTCGAGCGGTACGGCTTCGACATGCACCGGCGCTTCCTGGTCAAGCCCGGCATCACCGGCCTTTGGCAGGTCAGTGGCCGCTCCGACCTCTCCTGGGACGACTCGGTGCGCATCGACGTCCGGTACGTGGAGAACTGGTCTCTGGCCTTCGACTTCATGATCCTGTGGAAGACCGTGGGCGCCGTGTTCCGCGGCTCCGGGGCCTACTGACCCGCCACGTCCTCGGCGCCCGCCCGGCACCGGGAGAGACTGGGCGCGTGGACACGTCCTCGTCACCCGACGCGGTGTTCTCGGTGCTGCTGGTCTGCACCGGAAACATCTGCCGCTCGGCGCTGGCCGAGCGGCTCGCCCGGGCGTACCTCGACGAGGTGCTCGGCGACGACGCGGCCGCGATCCGCGTGGCCAGCGCCGGCACCCAGGCCGTCGTCGGATCGGGCGTCCACCCGGACAGCGCACTGGTCCTCACCGGCTTTGGTGGCGACCCGGCGGGCTTCGCCGCGCGCCAGCTGCGCGAGGAGATGGCCGCCGGCGCCGATCTGGTGCTCACCGCCACCCGGGCCCACCGGCGGGCCGCGCTCCAGCTCGCACCGCGGGCGCTGGCCCGCACCTTCACCCTGCGCGAGGCGGCCGACCTGGTCGGCCTGCTCAACCGCGACATCCAGCCGGCCGGCGACACCCACGCAGGACGCTGCCGCGCCCTGGTGGCGGCGCTGGCAGCGGCTCGCTCCCGGCGAGCCTCCGGTGAGCAGGACGACATCGCCGACCCCATCGGCCAGCCGCTCGAGGTGCACCAGCAGGTGGGCGAGGAGGTCAGCGACGCGCTGCTCCGGCTGCTGCCCCGGCTGGCCGCGCTCCGTGAGCCGGCCGGAGCGCCGGCCTCCTGATCCGGAGGCGGACGGAAGAGTCCGGATACGAGACCTTGTGGTCTCGGTGGAACCGGTCCAAGATCGTTGGCCTCGTGGGGCATCGACGATCAAAGGCGATCCGATGGCGTGGTGGGGCTGGGCGTTGCTCGGCGCGTGGGCGCTGCTGAGCGTCGTCGGCGTGCGCTGGCTGGGGGCGGCCGCGGCCGTCGGCCGGGAGCGCGAACGTCAGGCCCGGATCGACTCCCTGCTCACCGCGCTGGACGAACTGCCGCAGGGAGACGACCGGTCGGCCGCCCAGCAGCCGGGCGGCCCGGGGTCCGGCGACGATGAGGTCAGCGGGGGGTCTCCGGCAGCGCCTCGTCGCTGAACTCGTCGGCGTTCTGCCCCAGCGAGTCGGTCTTCAGGTAGCCCCACATGCGCTGAGCGGTCACGTCGTCGAGGTAGACCACGCTGGCCGCGCCCTCGGTGCCGGTGCCCAGCACGGGGGCGGTGAAGAACTCGACGTCGGCCGGGTGCAAGCCGCGCAGCGAGTAGGCCATGCCGAGCATGTCGCCGTTGCTCAGCCCGTCGTCCACCGCGACCGCGCTGGTCACCGCCAGCAGGGTGTCGTCGAGCGCCGCGGGGGAGGAAAACACGTCCCGGCTGAACAGCTGGCCGAACATCGCGCGCAGGTAGTTCTGCTGCCGCTTCACCCGGTCGAAGTCGCCGCCGGGCAGGTCGTAGCGCTGCCCCACGTACCAGCGGGCCTGGTCGCCGTTGAGGTGGTTCAGCCCCGCCTCGAACGTGTACGGCCCGTTGCTCGTCGTCTCCTGGACGACGACGTCGACCCCGCCGAGGTCGTCGGTCATCTGGATCAGGCCGTCGAAGTCGATCGCGGCGTAGTGGTCGATCCGGACGCCGGTTAGCTGCTCGACGGTCTGGATCAGCAGCGTCGGGCCACCGAAGGCGTACGCCGCATTGATCTTGTTCATGCCGTGGCGGGGGATGTTGACCCAGGAGTCGCGGGGGATGGAGACCACCTGCGCGTGCTCCCGGTCGCCGGCGAACCGGGCGATCATGATCGCGTCCGAGCGGGCGTCGGGCGCCTCGCCGGGCGCGACCTGCGACCGGGTGTCCGAGCCCACCAGCAGGAAGGTGATCGGGTCCTCGGTCGCCGTCTCGGCGGTGGGGGAGGCGGCAGCAGGCCGGCTCTCCTCCTCGATGCCGGCGAAGACGTTGCCGACCCGGTCGACGTTGCCGCCGTAGCGGTTGAGGAAGAACCAGAACGCGCCGCCGACCACCAGGGCCAGCACCAGGCCGAGCACGCCCAGGCTGATCAGCGTGCGGCGCAGCCGACGGCGGCGCGACGGCTGGTCGGCGGCCGAGGACCCGCCGGCCGCGTGGTCGGCCTCCAGCGGCGCCCCAGTCGCCGGCTCGTCGTCCGGTCGGCGCTCGGTCATCGTCAGTCCCCGTGATCGGTGGCAGGTGGCTGCACGCACGGTAACCGCCGAGCCGCGGGTGCAGGGGCGCCGGCGAGAACGATCACCTGATCGGCCCATCACCCGCCCGGATGCCCGCGCCGGCTGGTCGCTCGGTGTGATGGAGTCGGTCACCCGTTCGCGCGGCGGGCGGTGGCGCTCCCTCGGGCCCCACCCCTACCGTTCTCCCGGTACGAATCCGGACACCCGGTCCGGGCGACAGAGAGTGGGCTCATGAAGATCTCGGTCATCGGCTGTGGCTACCTGGGCGCGGTGCACGCGGCGTCGATGGCCGAGCTCGGCCACGACGTGGTCGGCATCGACGTCGACCAGCCGAAGATCGAGGCGCTGCAGCAGGCGCGGGCCCCGTTCTACGAGCCCGGTTTCGAGGAGCTGCTCGGCCGCACCCTCGCCTCTGGCCGGCTGCGGTTCAGCACCGACATGGCCGACGCGGGCGACGCCGTCGTCCACTTCGTCTGCGTGGGCACCCCGCAGAAGCGCGGCGAGTACGCCGCCGACCTGCGCTACGTGGAGTCGGCCGTGGAGTCGCTGCTGCAGGCGCTCAAGCCCGGTGACCTGGTGGCCGGCAAGTCCACCGTGCCGGTGGGCACCGCCGCGCGGCTGGCGGAGCTGGTGGAGGGCAAGGTGCCCGGCGCGATCCTGGCCTGGAACCCGGAGTTCCTCCGCGAGGGCTTCGCGGTCGAGGACACCCTGCACCCCGACCGGCTGGTCTACGGCCTGCCTGCCGGCGCCGACGGCGAGACCGCCCGCCGGCTGCTCGATGAGGTGTACGCGCCGATCGTCGCCGCGCAGACCCCGCAGGTGATCACCGACTACGCCACCGCCGAGATGGTGAAGACCGCGGCCAACTCCTTCCTGGCCACGAAGATCTCCTTCATCAACGCCATGGCCGAGCTGTGCGAGGCCACCGGCGCCGACGTGAAGCAGCTGGCCGACGCGATCGGCCACGACGACCGGATCGGCCGCAAGTTCCTCAACGCCGGCCTCGGCTTCGGTGGCGGCTGCCTGCCCAAGGACATCCGCGCCTTCATGGCCCGCGCCGGTGAGCTCGGTGCCGACCAGGCGCTGACGTTCCTGCGCGAGGTCGACAACATCAACATGCGCCGGCGGATCCGGATGGTCGACCTGGCCCGCGAGGTCTGCGACGGCTCGCTGGTCGGCAAGCGCGTGGCGGTGCTGGGGGCGGCGTTCAAGCCCAACTCCGACGACATCCGTGACTCCCCGGCGCTCAACGTCGCCGCGCAGCTGCAGCTGCAGGGTGCCGCGGTGCTGGTCACCGACCCTGCCGCCGGGGAGAACATCCGCCGCAGCTGGCCGCAGCTCGACGTCGCCAACACGCCTGAGGAGGCGGCCGACCGCGCGGACGCCGTTCTGCTGCTCACCGAGTGGCAGCAGTACAAGGACCTCGACCCGGTCGCCTTCGGCAAGGTCGTGCGGCAGAAGCGCGTGCTCGACGGGCGCAACGCCCTCGACCGCGACTCCTGGGTCGCCGCCGGTTGGACCTATCGCGCCCTCGGCCGCCGCGCCGGCTGACCTGAACTCGCGGCACTGGGACGCGTACTCCGTGGAACGAGGCGCCCCCTCAGTTCCGGCGAACCCAAGTCGTCCATAGATCTCGTCTGATAGTTCCGCCGGTGATGCGACTGGACTGGTCTTGGGGCACGATTCGGGCTGTGTCAAAACTGCCTGCCCGCCTCAAGTGGGAGATCCTCAAGCGCCGTCACGGAACCAGCGGAGCAGCCCGGGCCCTTGGCGTCACGGTCGGGCAGGACTGCCGCATGATCTCTTGCGAGGTCCGATCGGAGCCCTGGCTGCTGACGGTCGGCGACCGGGTGACCGTCAGCTCCGAGGTTTTGTTTATCACCCACGATGGAACCGGATGGCTGTTCTCCGACGAGGCGGGCCGCCGTTACCGGTATGCGCCAATCAGGGTCGGGAGTGACTGCTTCATCGGCGCTCGCTCGATAATCATGCCGGGCGTCGAGATCGGGGATCGGTCCATCGTCGCCGCCGGCTCCGTGGTAGTCAGGTCGGTGCCGCCAGGCAGCATCGTCGGCGGCAACCCGGCGCGGATCATTGGCTCCTTCGACGAATTTGAGGCCCGGGTGCTGAAGACCTGGCCCCGGGGAAGTGACCGCCTGGGCGGCACATACCGGCAGCAAGTCGACAGCATCGCCGAGACCTCGTTTCGCCCGCACATGCACCCATGATCTAGGGTGCATCTGCGGGTTGGTGTGACCGATCTTGCAGCAAAGAGCATGCGCCGCAGCTGGCCCGGCTCGACATCGCCAATACCGTCGAGGAGGCAGCACGCCGACGCCGTTTTGCTGCTCACCGAGTGGCAGCAGTGCAAGGACCTCGACCCGGTCGCCTTCGGCGAGGTCGTGCCGCCGAAGCGGGTGCTCGACGGTCGCCACGTCTTCGATCGCGACAGCCGATCTGCCGCCAGCTGGCCTACCGCGCCCTGGGTCGTCGCGCCGGCTGACTTATCGAGAAGCGGGGCAAGCTAGCCGGTCTGGCATTGCCTACCTGGGGCTGGCCCTGGCTAACTTCGGTACGTGGGCTTTGATGGCGTCGCTAACGGCGGATGAGGTTGGACGGGCGCCGTCAGCAAGACCTGGTGAGCTGCTGGTGGCGGTTCGGGAAGCCGACTCGGGTACTCTCCGTCGACTTGTCTCGCACCGCCTACGGGAGCGTTCATGACGGCTGCGACAACTATCGATCCGAGTGCTCGGGCGGGGCATCACATCCCGTCACTGGATGGGTTGCGTGCCATCGCAGTTATGGTGGTGTTCATCGGTCACGGCCACGTGGTGCCCGAGCGCTGGCCCGGGCATGTCGGCGTAACCGTGTTTTTCTTTCTCAGTGGCTTCTTGATTACAACGCTGCTGCGCCGCGAGCAGGATCAGGCAGGCAGTGTCTCGCTGAAGAAATTCTACTTACGTCGCGCCCTGCGCATTTTGCCACCGGCCTATCTGTGCATTGCGACCAGCCTGGTGCTTTCTTCTGGAATCAAAGCCTCCGGAGTCTCCTTCTGGGGTGTTGCGGCCGAGCTGCTGAACTATACGAACTACTACATCGTCTTTGCGGGGAGAGATGGATTACCGCCTGAGACCTCGAATCTGTGGTCCCTCGGCGTAGAAGAGCACTACTACCTGTTGTTCCCTGTCCTGCTCCTGCTGGCTTTGCGGAGTCGCTTGTCTTATCGAAGCATCGGATGGGGCCTGCTGGGCCTGGCTGTCGCGGTGATGATCTGGCGGCTGCATCTCTTCCTGAACGGGGCCGACTTTTACCGGCTGTACGTCGCCACCGACACGCGAGTCGACAGCCTCTTGTATGGCAGCGCGATGGCGTTGCTGTGGAACCCCACAGTTGGGGACCGGCCGCCCTGGCCGCGCGTCTTCGACCGCTGGATTCCGCGCGTGGTCGCTCCGGTCGCGGTGGCGGCATTCGTCGCCTCCGCACTGTCGCCTTCCCTGTTCTTTCGGCTGACCTTGGCTGACGTCGTCCAGTGTTTCTGCCTGATTCCCATCTTCTGGACGCTTATCACTCGGCCGATGGGTCTAGCGGGGCGGGCGCTGAATAAGGGTTGGGTCGCCCACCTCGGGGTGCTGTCGTTCTCTACCTACCTGTTCCACCGGATGGTTTTAGCGGTAGTCGGTGACATCATCGATGTCCCCATTGCGGCCGACGTGGTTTCGCTCGCAGTAACGCTGGTGGGCGCCGAAGTTGTTTACCTGGTGGTCGAGAAGCCGTGCGCAAAGCTTCGTCGCCGTCTGGAAGCGGGGGCTAGCTCGCCAGCGAGTTGAGGTGGACGCGCGACTGTTGCTTCGGTCTGCCCCGATCAGCGATCTGGCACCCGACCTGATCGCCGAATCCACCTGGGGTGGCGTGAGGACCGCCAAACTGCTCGCCGTTGTCGCCTAGGTAGGAGTCCGCTTCGGCGGTGCTTGCCGGAGCCGCCTGCCTGGAAGCGCCGCGACATGTCGTAGAGGCCTCATCGGGTCGGCAAGGACTCAAGACGCCTTGAGCGTCCACTGCTTTGGCGCTGGACATCGGCCGACGATGGGTGACCCACAGCCCTCGCTGCCCCTGCTTATACGTGGCTCGTCTCGCAACAGGCACTTGACTCCGCGCATGATCGACGGTGACGCGGGGCACAGACGTGCTCATGCTGCTGCTGGTGCTCGCGTGCTGGGTCGTGTTGGCGATGGTGCTGCTTCCCGTGGCCGCGGCCCTGGGGACGGCGGCCCGCCAGCAGGACCGCCGCCACCGCGCGACCCTGGCCAGCGCCCGCCGCCGTCCGGAGCCGGTGCTCCGCTCCACCAGCCGCGCGGCCTAACCCGCTCGCGCCACCCCGTCGCCCGCACCGTCAGGATGGGCCGACCCCATCCCTGACGGAAGGCCACCGGTGTCCGACCACGACCGCGCCGCCGACCTGGCCACCCGCGCCGGGCAGCTGCTCCTCTCCGTCCGCGGCCGCGACCTGCCCGCCGCCGCCGCCCGCAAGGCCGCCGGCGACGCCGAGTCGCACGCCTTCCTCACCGCTCAGCTCGCCGAGCTGTGCCCCGGTGACGCCGTCCTCTCCGAGGAGGGCGCGGACGATGCCGCCCGCCTCTCCGCCGACCGGGTCTGGATCGTCGACCCGCTCGACGGCACCCGCGAGTTCAGCGAAACCGACCGCGCCGACTGGGCCGTGCACGTCGCGCTCTGGGCACACGGCGACCTCGTGGCCGGCGCCGTCGCGCTGCCCGCCGAGGCGATCACCCTCAGCACCGGCGAGCCCCCGGCGGTGCCCGCCCGCCCGGACGCACCCATCCGGCTCGCCGTCAGCCGCTCCCGGCCGCCGGTGATGGTCGCCGAGGTCGCCACCCGCCTGCGCGCCGACCTCGTGCCGATGGGCTCGGCCGGGGTCAAGGCGATGGCGGTCGTCCGCGGCCAGGCCGACGCCTACGTGCACGCCGGCGGCCAATACGAGTGGGATACCGCCGCACCCGTCGCCGTCGCCCGCGCCGCCGGCCTGCACGCCAGCCGCATCGACGGCACACCGCTGCAGTACAACCGGCCCAGCCCCTGGCTGCCCGACCTCGTCATCTGCCGCCCCGAGCTCGCCGACCAGGTGCTCAGCACCATCGCCGAGACCCGCGGGAGCGCCCGACCCTGATCCCTGCGTCATCGGCAGGCGGGAACCGGTCAAGGACCGGTTCGGGCCTGCCGATGGGGAGGACATGCCGTGGTGGGGATGGGCGTTGGTCGGCTGGGTCGGACTCTCCGTGGTGCTCGCCCCGCTCATCGGCATCGCGCTGCGTGAGGCCGACGTCCGCGAGCGGGAGCTGCTCGGCGCTGCCCCCGCGCGCGCCGCCCGGCCCGCCCGGGTCCGCCGCCGGCGCATCCCGCTGCCCCCGCTCTCCGCCGCCCTACTGCTCACCGGCATCACCCTCGAGGCCGTCGGCTTCGTCGTCCGCACCTCCGGCAACGAGCGCGGCGCCGGCCGGCTCTGGTCGATGGACCTCCCGCTCGCCGTGCCCCGCATGTTCGTCGCCGCCCTCTTCGCCGCCGCCGCCCTCGCCGCCCTGCTCGGCGCCGCCCGCGCCACCGGACGCCGGCCCTGGTGGCTGGCCGTCGGGCTGATCGCCGCGGTCATCGCCCAGGTCAAGGCCGGCGGCACCGTGCACGTCGACGCGCTGAGGACCCTCGGTGTCAACGACCGCCCGCTGCTCGCCACGATCGGCAGCGCCGTCGTCGCCGGCGTCGTGCTCGTCGCGCTGTTCGTGCTCAGCCGCAAGGAGCGCCGCGACCGCCGCCGGGTGCTCACCGCGCTGGCCATCTACGCCGTCGCCGCCGCCGGCCTCTCCGGCGTCTCCGCGCTGGTCGACCAGGCCGGCGCGAGCGCCTTCTGGGTCGCCGCGGCCACCTTCGTCGAGGAGAGCGGGGAGGTGCTCGGCGGGGTCGCCGTGCTCACCGCCGTCCTGGTGGGTGTCGCGCCGCGGTTGGTGCTCCCCGCCGCCTGGGCGCTGCGCCGCCGCGCCGACGCCGAGACCGTCGACGCCCCGGCACCGCAGCGTCGCCCCGGCGACCTGCGCTTCTAGCCCGACACCGGCGCACCCGCGGAGACGGCCGGCTGCGGGCGGTGCGCCGGAGCCGGCAGCCGCCGGCGCAGCGGCGCGGGCAGGTCGAACAGCCAGCTCACCCACGGCCGGCCGTCGGCGAGCACCGCCGCGGCGTAGGGCAGCCCCACCCCGGCGACGACGGCCACGGCGAGGATCAGCACCGGCTGGTCGACGCCGAGCCCGGTCAGCGCCACCCGCACCCCGGCCACGATCACCACGTGCGCCAGGTAGACCGGCAGCGTCCGCCGGCCGATCGCGGCGAGGAACGCGGCCACCCGCACCTGCCGGGACAGCAGCACGGCCACCGCGAGCAGCGCCACCGTGCCGGCCGCCGCGGCCAGCATGCTCACCGCCCGGGTGCCGTAGCCGACGTCGTCGGGCAGCGTGCCGGGCACCGGCTCGAACCGCAGCAGCCCCAGGAACACCAGCGCCGCCGCGATCCCGGCGGCGGTCCAGCCGGCCGCCGAGCGCTGCATCCACGCACCCAGCCGGGCCAGGCCGAGCATGCTGCCCACCGCGGCGAACGCCAGCAGCGACAGCCCGGTCAGCCCGACGACGTTGCGGTCCCAGCCCCACAGCAGCAGGCCCAGCAGCACCAGCCCCCCGCCGGCCAGCAGCTGCCGCGTGCGGTCGCGCCACGGCTGCAGCACCGCCAGCACCACCGACGCCACCAGCAGGAACGGCAGGAACCACAGGTGCGCGAACGGCTCCCACACCCGCACGATCGCGCCCCAGGGGCGGGTCAGGTTCTTGTAGTCGCTGGCAAGCGACTCGACCGAGCTCTGCAGGGCGAACCACAGCAGGTAGAGCCACACCAGCACCGCACCCCGGTGCATCACGTAGCCGGCGATCCCGCGCTTGGCCACCGACCGCGGGACGAACAGCCCCAGCAGCAGCGCCAGCGCCGGCATCCGGAACACGTACAGCGCCGCGTTCAGCCGATCCAGCGGGTGCCCGGTGCCGATCAGCCCCGCCCCGACCAGGCCGTCGATCGAGTGGTTCACCACCACGCCGACCACCGCGACCGCCCGCGCCACGTCGATGGCACGCACCCGGCTCGGGGTGGTGTCACGGGGCGTCACGGGGGGCGACCCTAAGCGGCGACCATGAACCGCCGAGCCCCGTCGATGAACATCCGGTGACCAGCAAGCAACGCGTTGACCTGCAGAAACGCCGATTGTGAGGTGGGTCATCGGATCAGCCGCCCGGGTGTCCCCCAGCCGTGCTGCACCCGTTCTGCGGAACCGTGCAGCGCCCTATATTGGCGGCGCTGCACCCGGGCGGACCCCGCCACCCGTGCGAGGAGGAATCGCCCCATGAGCTCCAGCCGAGCCACCGGCACGCCGGGACCCGTCCCGGTCGCCGGCGACGTCCCCGGCCGCGCCGACACCTGGCCCGGCCCGGCCGCGCCCTGGACCCGGCTGCTCGCCGTCGCCCTGATCGGCGCCGTCGTCGGTGGTCTGCTCGGCTGGCTGGCCGCCCTCGCCTCCGGTGAGCGGGCCACCGCCAGCGCCGCCGTCCAGGTGGTCACCGACGCCCGCGGGCTCGCCAGCCCGCTGGACACCCCGCCCCCCGGCCTGGACACCAGCAACTTCGTCTCCGCCGAGCTCACCTGGCTCGACGACCGGGCCGGCGAGGTCGAGGTCGGGGACGCCGAGCTGTCGGTCTCCCAGGTCGGCACCTCCGACGCCGTGCGCATCGCCGCCACCGCGCCCACCGCCGCCGAGGCGCAGGAGGCCGTCACCACGCTGCTCGACGCCTACGTCACCCGCCGGCAGGACGAGGCCGCGGCCGCCGTCCAGGGCGCGCTGGACGCCGTCAACGCCCGGATCGACGCCATCGGCGGCATCCCGGAGGAGACCGGCCCGCTGTCGGCGGAGGTGCAGCGCCTGCTCGCCCAGCAGAGCGACCTCCAGGCCGCCGCCGCCCGGGTGCCCGCCGTCGTCCCGGTGCTCCGCGCCCCGGCGGAGGAGCAGGCCGCCGGCGTCCCGTCCGAGCTGACCTACCCGGTGCTCGGCGCGGTGCTCGGCGCCGTGCTCGCCCTCGCCGCCACCGCCGTCTGGCGGGCCGCCTCCCCGCGGGTGTTCGACGCCCGGCTGCTGGTCGCCGCCGGTGCCCCTGTGCTGCTGCCCCGGCTGCCCGCCGGCCGCGTCCGGGCCCGCACCGACCGGGTGCCCGAGGGCCGCCCCGACGACACCGCGCTCGCCGCCGCCCGGCTGCTCGCCCCGCAGGTGCTCGACGCCGACACCCGTGCGCTGCTGGTCATCGGCGTCGACGAGAAGGCCGGCGCGGCCGAGGTGGCCTGGGAGCTCGCCTGGGCGCTGACCGCCGGCGGCACCCCGGTCGCGCTGGTCACCACCGGCGTCGCCGGGGAGCGCGAGCCCACCCCCGGCCTCACCCTCACCGACCTCCCGGCCGACGCCGCCGCGCTCGAGCAGCTGGTCACCCGGCACCGGGCCGCCGGCCGCCTGGTGCTGCTGCACGCCCCGGCGCTCTCCACCGGCCTGCGGTCGCGCGAGCTCGCCGCCCGGGCCGACCAGGCCGTGGTCGTCGTCGGCGAGGGGGTCTCTACCCTGGAGGCCGCGCTCGCCGCCGTCCGCGACGTGAGCGGCCGGCCCGGTGCCGCGCTGGCCGGGGTGGCGGTCACCACCTCCCGCCGGCACGGCGGCAGCCGCGGCGCGGCCCCGGCTCCGGCTCCGGCTCCGCGGGAGACCGCGCCCCGGCACGCCCAGCCGGCCGGTGAGCGCACCCCGGCGCAGCAGGACCCCGTCTCCACCGAGGCCTGACCCTTGACGCAGGCAGCCGGGGAGGCCCAGGAGGTCCGCCGGAGCTTCGGGTTGCGCATGGTCGTGGCCGTGCTCGGGCTGGTCGCCACCTTCCTCACCTCGGTGCTCGCCGTCCGGGCGCTCGACACCCGCCCGGCCGCCGGGTTCCTCGCCATCCTCGGCGCGCTCATGCTCGGCCCGATGGTCGGCCGGCTCGGCCTCGGGCAGAGCGCCATCCGGGCCATCGCCGCCGCGACCGGCCCCGCGGCGGTCGCCGTCCAGGTGGTCGCCCACCTGCGCGCCGTCGCGATCCTGTCGCTGCTCACCGCCCCCGGCGTCGCCTGGCTGGCCACCGCCGTCGTGCAGGACGACCGCGGCCGGGTGGTGCTGCTCGTCGCGGCGATGATCGTGCTGGAGACCATCCGGCTCACCGTCAGCGACGTCTACGCCGCGCTCGGCCGCATCCCCTGGTCGGTCGCGGCCACCCACCACAGCCGCTCGATCCTCGCGCTGCTCGCGATGGGCGTCGTCGTGCTGCTGCAGGGCGGGGAGACCACCCTGCTCACCCTGCTCACCGTCTACGCGGTGGTCTCCCTGGTGCTGCTCGCCGTCGTGGTCGTGCGGCTGCCGCTGCGCTCGCGCGGCACCGGCCGCCGCTGGTGGGCGCCGATGCTCGCCGCCGTCGCCGCCGGGGCGTGGCTGTTCACCGTCGAGCTCGGCGCCTTCCTCGTCGGCCGCGGCGACGTGTGGCTGGCCGGCTGGGCCTTCGGCGCACAGGACGCGCTGCAGTACTCCACCGCCAGCGTGCTGGCCATGCAGGTGACCGTGCTCGAGGGGCTGGCCAACATCGCCATCGCCCCGGTCGCCGCCCGGATGTGGGCCGCCGGCGACCGGGCCCGGATGTTCCGGCTGCTGTCGGCCAGCGCCACGCTGAGCACCGCGGTCACCGTGCTCGCCGTCGCCGCCGCCTGGCTGCTCGGGCCGCAGGCCCTCGCCCTCTACGGCGACGGGCTCGGCGACGCCGCCCCCTACCTCGGCGTGCTGGCCACCGGCGGCCTGGGCATGGCCGTCTGCGGCTCCTGCGCGGTGCTGCTCGTGGTCACCGGCAACGGGCGGGCCGCCGCCGGCTCGGTCGCCGTCGCCATGCTCGTCGCCGTCCCCGCCGCGGTGCTCGCCGCCCGGCTCGGCGGGCCGCTGCCGCTGGCGGTCGCCAGCGCCGTCGCCACCGCGCTGCTGTTCGGCTCCTACGTGCTCACCTGCCGGCGGACCTTCGGCCGCGCCCCGCTGCCCACCCGGCACGTCAAGCGCAGCCTGCTGGTGCTCGCCGGCCGCGACCCCGAGGGCACCCCGGCCGGGCGGCCGGCCACCGACCCGGAGAGCGAGACCGTCGTCACCGGCGGGGGAGCGGCGTGAGGACCGTCTCGCTGACCAGGCCGACCCTGCGCCCGCCGGACGTCGGCCAGCGGGTCGGCGTGTGGTGGCTCAACCCGGTGGCGCTGGTCGGCATGGTCGCGCTGCCCACCACCTCGCTGGCCTACGCGATCGCCGACGAGCGCTACCGCGCCCTGTGGAAGACCCCCAAGGTGCTCACCCTGGACTGGACGCTGTGGTTCACCGTCGGGCTGCTGCTGTTCATCGGCGGCGCGCTGCTGCCCGCCGCCCGCGGCCGCGCCCGCCGGGTGCCGAACTGGCCGGCCCTCTCACCCGCCGACATCCGGCTGCTCACCCGCGCCGCCACGGTCACCTTCTGGCTGACGATGGTCGGCTACCTCGCCTTCCTCGCCGCCGGCGCGCGCGCGGGCATCTCGCCGAGCATCCTGGTCGACGCGCTGGTGGGGCAGCAGCTCTACGGCGTCGGCCTGCGCGAGACCCTCGGCACCGTCCCGGGCCTGACCACGACGACCCAGTTCGGCGTCGCCTTCGCCGTCGTCACCGGCGTGCTGCTGGTCGCCGACCCGGGCTCGCGCCCCCGGCACCTGCGCCGGCTGGCCGTCGTCTTCTTCCTCGCGCTGTGCCGGGCGTTCTTCCTCTCCGAGCGGCTGGCGCTGCTGGAGCTGCTCGTGCCGCTGCTCGTCGTGCTGGTCGCCGGGCTCTCCCGCAGCTCCACCGGCGCCCGCCGGGCCTCGTTCCTGCCCGCCGTGCTGGTGCCGCTGGTGGTCGGCGTCTTCGCCGCCTTCGAGTACTCGCGCAGCTGGGTGTTCTACAAGGCGCAGGGCGGGCAGTCGTTCCCGACCTTCGTCGTCGAGCGGTTCGCCGGGTATTACGTCACCGCCTACAACAACGGCGAGATCCGGCTGCTGCACCAGACCGACACCTCGCTGCCCTACGACCTGCTCTCCGCCTTCTGGACCGCGCCCGGGGTGGGCAGCCTGAACCTGTTCCGCACCCTCACCGGCGTCGACCAGGAGAGCTCCTACACCGACGCGCTCACCAACGCGGGCAACCCCGAGTTCAACAACACCGGCGGCGTGGTCGGCCCGTTCGTCGACCTCGGCCTCGTCGGCGGTCTGCTGTTCTTCCTGCTCGCCGGCATCGCCTGCGGGCTGCTCTACCGCTCGCTGCAGGAGGGGCGCACCTGGGGGCTGCTGCTCTACCCGGTCGTCGTGCTCACCCTCTTCGAGCTGCCCCGCTACCTCTACCTCTTCCAGGGCCGGGCCACCCCCGGCCTGATCGCCCTGGTCACCGTGGTCCTGCTGGTCCACCGCAACCGGCGACGACGAACCGGAGCCACCCTGTGACCCGCCCCCTGCGCTACCTCCTGGTGGGCACCCACGTCCCCGCCTCCGGCGCCGGCGGCGGCATGGTCCGCTACGTCATGGAGCTGGCCCGCGGCCTGGCCGCCCGCGACGACGTCGAGCTGCACGTGCTCGCCGGCGCCGGCGCCGAGGCGGCGTTCACCGGCATCACCGACCCCGAGCGGGTGCACACCCTGCCCGGCCGCGGCCCGGTCACCTCCGCGATCGAGCGGCTGGCCGGCGCCCGGGTCGGCGGCCGGATGGACGTCGTGCACGGCACCAAGCACCTGCTGCCCCGCGGGGTGCCCGGCACCGGCGTGCTCACCGTGCACGACATGCTCGCCCTCGACCGCCCCTTCGACTTCGGCCTGGCCAAGCGGCTGCTGGTGCGCGGGCCCTACCTCGCCTCGCTGCGCGCCGCCGACACGCTCGTCTGCGTCAGCGCGGCCACCCGCGACCGGGTCACCGCCTACCTGCCCTCGGTCGCCCCGCGCACCGTCGTCGTCCCGCACCCCGACGGCTCCAGCCTCACCGCCGTCGCCGCCGAGGAGGTGCCCGAGCTGGCCGGGCGCACCTTCGCCCTGGTGGTCGGCGACCCCTCGCCGCGCAAGAACGTCGGCCTGGTCGTCGACGCGTGGGCGCAGGTGCGGCGGTCCGCCCCCGACGCGGTGCTCGTCGTCGTCGGCCCGGACAGCTGGGGGCCCACCGACCGGGGCCGGGCCTTCGCGGCGATGGTCGCCGAGGGCGCCGTCGCCCCGATGGGCCACGTCCCCGACGCCCGGCTGCGCTGGCTCTACGAGCACGCCCGCCTGGTGCTGTGCCCCAGCCTCGCCGAGGGCTTCGGGCTGCCCGCCGCCGAGGCGCTCGCCTTCGGCGCCCCCGTGCTCACCAGCGAGGACCCGGCGCTGGCCGAGGCATCCGCCGGCCGCGCCGAGCGGCTGCCCGGCCGCCGTCCGGAGGTGTGGGCCGAGGCGGTGCTGGCGCACCTGCGCGCCCCCGCTCCCCGCGGCACCCCCGCCCCGGCCCAGCGCGGCTGGGCCGACGTCGTCGACGAGACCCTGGAGGCGGTGCGGCGTGCCGGAGCCCGCTGACGTCAGCACGATCCTCGCCACCCCCGTCTACGGGGAGGCCCTCACCGTCCTGCACGTCGCGCCCGGCGCGGCCGCGCCGCTGGCGGCCGAGGTCGCCCGGGCGCAGTCCGCCGCCGGCTGGACGGCGGCCCTGACCGACCGCCCCGCGGACGACGCCGACACCGCGGTGCTGTGGGGGCTGGCCGCCGGCGCCGCCCGCGACGAGCTGGCCGGCCGGCGGCCCACCGTGGTGGTGCTGGACGCCGCCGACGTGCGCACCGTGCTCACCCGCCCGGCCGCCTGGGCCCGCGAGCTGCGCCGGACCGCGGCCACCAGCCTGCTGCTGCTCCCCGCCGAGCTGGCCGAGCGCTACACCCGCTGGGGCCCGCCGGTGCCGCTCGCACACCGCCCCGCCGGGCTGCCCGCCGAGGCGGCGGTCACCGTGCTGTCGGCCTGGGTGGCCCGGGCCCACGCCTTCGGCCGGCGGGCGGAGACGCCCACCGGCTGACCGCTCACCAGCCGGTGCGGTCGGCCACCCCGGCGCCGTCGTCGCGCACGCCGATCAGCCGCACGGCGGTCGGCACGTTGGTCCAGAACGGCGCCTGCGCGCCGCGGGACAGCGCCAGCTCCGCCAGCGTCACCCGGGCCGCCGTGGCGCCCGGCTCGGCCAGCACCCCGACGTCCCAGGGGGCGCTGGTGCGGGTGCCGGAGATCGCCAGCCGGCGCACGGTGACGTCGGCGGTGCGCGTACCGAGGTTGCCGGCGTAGACGATCACCGCGCCGTGGTCCTTCTCCGGGTTGGTGTTCGCCCCGGACACCCGGCCGCCGTCGACCAGCACCCGCACCGACGGGTACGTCCAGTACGGGTCGCCCTCGCTGCCCAGGTAGACGCCGCCGGCGTCGGTGTCGCGCACGTCGATGTCGGTGTAGGTGATGTCGGTGCCACCGACCACGGAGATGCCCCGGCCCCAGGTGGTGCCGTTGACCCGCGGCGAGGTGATCCGCACCCGCTCCACCGGCCGGCCGTCGGCCTGGTAGGAGACCACCGCGACGCCGTCGTCCCCGGTGTTCGTGGTCACCGGGGAGACCACCCGCCCGTCGCGCGCGCCGCCGGTGACGTGCACGCCGTCGGCCCGGCTGTTGGCCACGGTGACCCGGTCGAGCAGGAAGCGCGCCGCCCCGTTGCCGACGTAGATGCCCGCCGCCGCCGCGCCGCGCACGTGCACGTCACGGAGCACCACGTCGTTGCCCGAGACGCGGACCTTCATCTGCTCGTAGGCGTGGAATCGCTGGGTCGAGGTGGGCAGGGCCAGGGTCAGCCCGGTGAGCGTGACCCGGTCGCCGGAGACGTGCAGCGCCGAGCGGGTCTCCTGCGTGGCGGTGAGCGTCGCGCCGGTGCCGACCAGCTTCAGCCCCGGCCGGGTCACCCGCAGCACGTCGGAGTGCAGGTAGGTCGCGCCCGGGCGGAACACCAGCGTGGTGCCGCTGGGCACGGTGTCGAACGCGCGCTGCAGCGCCCGGGTGTCGTCGCTGACGCCGTTGCCGACCGCGCCGAACTGCTCGACGGACAGCGACTGCGCCCCGGCGGCGACGACCGCCCCGCCGGCCACGGCCGCGCCGCCGAGGACGGCACCGGGCACCAGCGTGCCGGGCCGGGAGCTCCCGGCGTCGGGCGCGGTGGGTGGTTCGGCCGCCGGACCGGGGGCGGCGGGCTGCGCGGCCGGCGCGTCGGCCGGCGGCGCAGCGGCGTCGGCCGGGGGCCCGGCCGCGTCGGCCGCGTCGGCCGGGGACGCCGTGGCCGGCGGGGCGTCGGCCATCGGCACCTCCCCGGCGGGCGCCCCGGCATCGGGGACGGCTGCCCCGGGGACGGCAGGGGCCGGGACGGCCGCCTCGGGCGCCGTGGCGCCGGGGAGGGGGAGCGTGCTGCCCGGAAGGGCCACGACCGCGTCGCTGACCGAGGAGTCGCTGCCGGCGGAGGCGCTGCCGCCAGGAGCCGGCGACGTCGTCTGCCACCAGACCGCACCGCTGGCGACCGCGGCGGCGACCGTCACCGCGACACCCGCGCGCACCGCGCCCCGGACCGGCCGGCGTCCGGCGGCGGGCGACGGGTGGGAGAGGGCAGCGCGGAGCGCGGTCACGGGGCCTCCTACAAGGCGGTGACGTGCGCGGCGGTGGCCGCGTACGAGGTGCCGGCGGAGAACCGGGTGGTTGCGACGCTACGGCCGATCGTGCCCTCCCGTGCGGCGCACGCGGGATCGAGCAGGCGTGTCGTGACCGCTGTGGCGAGTGCGCGGACGTCGAAGGGCGCGACCGCCGTGCCGGCGCCGGCCAGCGAGGAGCCGATCCCGGCGACGTCGAAGCCGACCACGCTGCGCTCCGAGGCCATCGCCTCCATCGCCACCAGGGGCAGCCCGGCCTCCCAGCGGGAGGGCACCGCGACGACGTCGGCGGCGGCGTACCACTGCTCCAGCTGCTGGCCGGCCACGACGGTGACCGACCCGTCGGCGCGGGCGCGCAGCTCCGCCTCGTCCGGGCCGGAGCCGACCAGCACCAGCCGCGCGCCGGGGACGGCGGCGCGCACCGCGGGCCAGGCGTCCAGCAGCAGGTCCTGGCCCTTCTGCCGGGCCAGCCGGCCCACGCAGACCACCGTGGGCGCGGACGGGTCGGGGAACGCCAGCTCGCGTCGGGCCGCCGCGCGGTCACCCGGCGTCCAGCGGGCGGGGTCGACGCCGTTGGGCACCACCACGGCGCGGCCGGCGATCCCGGCGGCGCGGCCGGTGGCCAGCTCGGCCTCGCTCACGTTCAGGGTCAGGTGGGTCCAGCGCTGCGCGGCGCGCTCCCACCGCAGGCAGGCGGCCTGCACCGGCCCGGTGACCGCCTCGAACGACCACGCGTGCGGCTGGAAGACCGTCCGCCGGGAGCCGCGCAGCGCCAGCCGGCCGGCCAGCCCCGCCTTGGAGCTGTGCAGGTGCACCAGCTCCGGGTCGCTGGCCCGGACCACGCCGCGCAGCGCCAGCGTCTCGGCCGGCACGGTCGGCCCGGGGGACCGGGTGACCCGCCAGGGGAACAGCCGGGCACCGGCCGCGCGCACCTGGTCGGCGAGCCAGCCCTCGGGCGGGCAGGCGACGGCGACGTCCCAGCCCCGCGCGCGCTGATCGGCCACCAGCCCGGCCACGACCCGGGCGACCCCGGCCTCCACGGGCTGGCTCACGTGGAGCACCCGGAAGGGGGTCCGCTGAGCTGGTGCGTCGACGTCGAGGGTGCCCAGAGCTGCGTTCACGCCGCGAGGCTGCACCGGCAGCGTGCCCAGCGCGCCGAGCGCGGACGAACATCAGGCGAACACTCTCGGTGACGGATCTCACGTCATGGCCAGCGGGTGGCCGCGAGTTGACCTGGCCGTTCCCTCGCCTGCGTGCCGTGACCCTGCGTGGTCGGACTCTCAAGCCTGCGTGTGGGAACGGGTGACGGTCACGCTGCGTTCGTGGCCGGCCCCGTGCCGGGCGCTCACGTTCGGTGGGCACGCCGGGCCGATCGTCCGTAGGTTGGCCTGGTCGGTCGAACAGCGCGGTTCCCGGCGGACCCCGCACGTGCTCGCGAGCCGTGCTCTCCCGACCCGCCCTGGGGGGCTGCTCCGTGTCACTGCTGGACAGCGCAGACGAGGTGGTCACCGCACGCCCGTCGACGACGACCGGGAACCGCCGCCGGTTCTCGACCCCGCGGCTGCGGGGCGAGGGCACCGCCGCCCGCCGCGCCTGGCAGTCGACGTACGTCCGCCGCCTCGTCGCCGGCGACCTGGTGCTGGCCTTCGTCGCCGCCTGGTTCGGCCGGCTGCAGCCGGAGACCGGCCCGCTCGCCGACAACGGCACCCCCTGGACGCTGCTGGTCCTGCCCGTGGTCTGGGTGGCCGCGATGACGCTGGCCCGCACCTACGAGCAGCGCTTCCTCTGGGTCGGGCCCGAGGAGTTCCGCCGGGTCTTCTCCGCCGCGGTGCTGCTGCTGGCCGCCGTCGGCACCTTCTCCTGGGCCTTCAAGCTCGAGCTCGCCCGCAGCTTCGTCGTCGTCGCGCTGCCGCTGGCGACCGCGCTGACCCTGCTGCACCGCTACCTGGAGCGGGTCTGGGTGCACCGCCAGCGTGCGCACGGCCGCTACCAGCAGACCGCCATCCTGGTCGGGCACCGCAACGGCACCGCCGAGCTGCACGCCCAGCTCGAGCGGCAGGCCCGGCACGGCCTGCGGGTCATCGGCGTCTGCCTGCCCAGTGCCGGTCCCGACCGCGAGGTCTTCGACGGGCTGCCGGTGCTCGGCGACTTCTCCGAGATCGTCGACGTCGTTCGGGCCTACGAGGTCGACACCGTCGCCGTGCTGCCCTCCCCGGAGCTCGACGGCGCCGCGCTGCGCCGGCTGGGCTGGGAGCTGGAGACCACCGAGGCCGAGCTGCTGCTGGCCCCCGCCGTCACCGAGGTCGCCGGCCCGCGGGTGGGCATCCGACCGGTCAACGGCCTCCCGCTGCTGCACCTGGAGCGGCCGGAGTTCCGCGGCATCCGCCGGGTCACCAAGGACGTGTTCGACCGCTCCATGGCCTTCCTCGCCATCGTCGTCCTGCTGCCGGTGCTGGTCGCGCTGGCCCTGGCGGTCAAGCTCACCAGCCGCGGGCCGGTGTTCTTCCGGCACGAGCGCATCGGCCGCGAGGGCACGCCGTTCCACGTCCTCAAGTTCCGCAGCATGGTCCCCGACGCGGACGCGAAGATGGCCGAGCTGATGGCGCAGAACGAGGGCAACGACGTCCAGTTCAAGATGAAGCGCGACCCGCGGGTCACCTCCATCGGCCGGGTCATGCGCCGCTACTCCCTCGACGAGCTGCCCCAGCTGTTCAACGTCCTCGGCGGCACCATGTCGCTGGTCGGGCCCCGGCCGCACGTCACCCGCGAGGTCGAGCAGTACGGCTACGACATGCGCCGCCGACTGCTGGTGAAGCCCGGCATCACCGGGCTGTGGCAGGTCAGCGGCCGGTCCAACCTCTCCTGGGACGACTCGGTGCGCATCGACGTCCGGTACGTGGAGAACTGGTCGCTCACCTTCGACCTGATGATCCTGGGCAAGACCGTCGGCGCCGTCGTCCGCGGATCGGGTGCCTACTGACCCACCGGCCGGTGCCCGCGTCGTCCTGACCGGGCTGCTCCGCTGGGCGAGCGCGGCCCTGGTCGCCGCGGTGCTCACCGGCTTCGCGCTCCTGCTGGTCACCGGCCGCTACCGCAAGGAGGGGCCGGTGGTGCTGGCGCTCAGCACGAACCACGGCCTGCACGCCGGCGACCTCGTGGTGCTCGCCGGCTGGGCGGTGTCGCTGGTCGCGCTGCTGGTGGTCACCGTGCTGCCCGCCCACCGGCGGGTGCCCCGGGACGCCGGCACGGTGGTGCCGGACCACGGTACGGGCCGGGTCGGCACGCCTCGCCCCGGAGCCGTGCTGCCGGGCGGGGCGCGCGCAGCCGGTCCGCGGGGACGTCACCCGCAGTAGCGTGCGGGGCCCCCGCCCACGGACCGGAAGGAGAACGGGGAGCCGGCCGCCGGCCCGGCTCGCCGACACCCGCATGCTGTCGCTGCTCGCCGAGCAGCTCGAGGCCGCCCGCGAGCGCCTCGAGCCCGCTGTCTTCGACTACTACTCCGCCGGCTCCGGGCAGGAGGTGACCGTCGGGGAGGCCGAGGCGGCCTGGGGTGCCTTCCGGCTGCGACCGCGGGTGCTGCACGACGTCTCGACCGTCGACCTCGGGGTCGAGCTGCTCGGCGCCACGGTGTCCTCGCCCTTCGTCGTCGCCCCGATGGCCTTCCACGCCCTCGCCCACCCCGACGGCGAGTGCGAGACCTTCGCCGGCGCAGGCAGGGCCGGTGCGCTCGGGATCCTCTCCACCCGGTCGTCCCGGCGGATCGAGGAGGTGGCCGCCTCGGCCCCCGCGCCCTGGTGGTTCCAGGCCTACGGCATGCGCGACCGGGCCCTCACCCACGCGCTGGTGCGGCGGGCGGCCGACGCCGGCGCCGGCGCGGTCGTGCTGACCGTCGACACCCCCTACGTCGGGCGGAAGGGCAGGGTCAGCGGGGTCCGCATCTCGGTGCCGGACGACCACTTCCTGATCAACCTCGCCCAGCACCTGCTGCCGGGCACGGTGGCCCGGGAGGCGGCCGAGCAGGACCCGTCGATGACCCCGGCCGTGATCGCCGAGCTCGCCGAGGTCAGCGGCCTCCCCGTGCTGGTCAAGGGCGTGCTGCGCGGCGACGAGGCCGTGCGCTGCCTGGACGCCGGCGCCGCCGGGGTCATCGTCTCCAACCACGGCGGGCGGCAGCTGGACCGGGCGGTGCCCAGCGCGCTCGCGCTGGCCGACGTCGTCACGGCGGTGGCCGGCCGCGCCCCGGTGCTGGTCGACGGCGGGATCCGCACCGGCACGGACGCGCTCCTGGCGCTCGCCCTCGGCGCCGACGCGGTGCTCGTCGGCCGCCCCGTGCTGTGGGCGCTGGCCGCCGGGGGAGCCGACGCGGTCGCCGCCGCGCTG
Source organism: Modestobacter sp. SYSU DS0511 (assembly GCF_054050755.1). Classification (NCBI taxonomy): domain Bacteria; kingdom Bacillati; phylum Actinomycetota; class Actinomycetes; order Geodermatophilales; family Geodermatophilaceae; genus Modestobacter; species Modestobacter sp. SYSU DS0511. The sequence goes on along the minus strand of NZ_JBJGZY010000012.1, from coordinate 34,534 downwards.
GAGGCGCTCGCGGCCGACCTGCGCCACGTCCTGGCCGTCGCGGGCGCCGCGCGGATCGCCGACCTCGACGCCAGCATGGTGACGCAGATGTGAGGCCTCTTGCACCCGCGGTCAGCAACGCTCGGGGCGACGGAGCAGCGATGTCACCCGATCGCGGACCCCGCACTTCCCAGTCGTCGGGGCCGGACCCTAGGTTCCACCGTCGACACACACCTCGAGGAGGTCAGATGAGCGAGTACCCGGACGTGACGCCGGCCGACATCCCGGTCGTGATCCTGTGCGGCGGGATGGGCACCCGGCTCCGGGAGGCCAGCGAGCAGCTGCCCAAGGGCCTGGTGGACATCGGCGGGCGGCCGGTGCTGTGGCACATCATGAAGACCTACAGCCACTTCGGCTTCCGGCGCTTCGTGCTCTGCCTGGGCTACAAGGGCGACATGATCAAGGAGTACTTCGTCGACCACCGGGCGCGGATGAACGACTTCACGCTCCGGATGCGCGGGAACCACGAGCTGGAGTTCCACACGAACGTGGCCGAGGAGGACTGGGAGATCACCTTCGCCGAGACCGGTCTCACCACCGCCACCGGCGCGCGCATCGCCCGGGTGGGCAAGTACCTGGACTCCCCGCGGTTCGCGCTGACCTACGGCGACGGCATCGGCGCGGTCGACCTGGCGGCCACGCTGGCCGCGCACACCGCCTCGGGCAAGCTGGGCACCCTCACCGGCGTGCACCCGGCCGGCCGCTACGGCGAGATGGTGCTCGAGGGCGACGCGGTCACCGCGTTCAACGAGAAGCAGTCGCAGACCGGCTACGTCAACGGCGGCTTCTTCTTCTTCGAGCGGGAGTTCGTCGACCGCTACCTGGACGCCGACGCCGTCGAGGAGATGCTCGAGCACGCGCCGCTGCAGAAGCTGGCCCGCGACGGCGAGCTGGGCGTGCACCGGCACGAGGGCTTCTGGATGGGCATGGACACCTTCCGCGACTGGAAGGAGCTCAACAGCCTCTGGGACGCCGGTCAGGCGGAGTGGAAGGTCTGGGCCGACTGAGCCCGGGGGGGGGGGGGCGCCCCGGGGGGGCGCGGCCGCCCCGCCCGCCGGCCCCGCCCCCCCCCCCCGCACTCCCCCCCCCCCCCCCCCCCCCCCCCCCCCCCCCCCCCCCCCGGCCGGCGGAGCGCCAGCGCGCGGCAGGGAGACGCCTCGGCGTGCACTCCGGGTAGGTGCCGCGGCACACAGCGTCAGCGATCAGCTACGCGGAGTGGCCGCCAAAGGGGACACGCTCCCGGAGCCCTGTCACGGAGCGCCCCCCGATCGGGTGATCGTCACCCTCAGTCATCCGAAGGGGGGAGATGCGCGGTAGCGTCACCCACCCAGCGGAGACGACGTGAGGACGAACGTGCGCGTACTGGTCACCGGCACCGAGGGGTACCTCGGCTGTCTCACCGCACAGGAGCTGCTCCGGGCAGGCCACGACGTGGTCGGGGTCGACACCGGTTACTACAAGCACGGCTGGCTCTACCCCGGCCTGGACCGCGTGCCCGAGACCCTGGCGCTGGACATCCGCCGGCTCGGCCGCGAGCACCTCGACGGCGTCGACGCGATCGTGCACATGGCGGAGCTGTCCAACGACCCGATCGGCGACCTGATCGGCGACATCACCTACGACATCAACCACCGCGGGTCGGTGCACCTGGCCGAGCAGGCGAAGGCCGCCGGGGTGTCCCGGTTCGTCTACATGAGCTCCTGCAGCGTGTACGGCGTGGCCGAGGGGGTCGTCGACGAGAGCAGCGAGGTCTCCCCGCAGACGTCCTACGCCCGCTGCAAGGCGCTGGTGGAGCGGGACGTCTCGGCGATGGCCTCCGACGACTTCTCCCCGACGTTCCTGCGCAACGCGACCGCGTTCGGTGCCAGCCCGCGGATGCGCTTCGACATCGTGCTCAACAACCTCTCCGGCCTGGCCTGGACGACGGGCAAGATCGCGATGACCAGCGACGGCTCCCCGTGGCGGCCGCTGGTGCACGCCCTCGACATCGCCAAGGCCATCCGGATGAGCCTGGAGAGCCCCCGCGAGCGGGTCCACGGCGCGATCTTCAACGTGGGCAGCGAGGCCAACAACTACCGCGTGCGGGACATCGCCGAGATCGTCGCCGCCGAGTTCCCCGGCTGCGAGCTGACCTTCGGCGACCCGAGCGCGGACAACCGCAGCTACCGGGTGGCCTTCGACAAGATCCGCGACGTCCTCCCCGGCTACGACACCGACTGGGACGCCAAGGCCGGCGCCGCCCAGCTGCACAAGGTGTTCCGGTCGATCGACATGGACGAGGCCACCTTCACCGGCCGCGGGCACACCCGGCTCAAGCAGATCGAGTACCTGATGCGCACCAAGCAGGTCGACGACGAGCTCTACTGGACGGCGCCGTGAAGTACACCCCGCAGGCCGTCGACGGGGTGTTCCTCGTCGACATGGAGCCGCACAGCGACGACCGCGGGTTCTTCTCCCGCTCGTTCGACACCACCGAGTTCGAGCAGCACGGCATGCGGCCCGAGGTGGCCCAGTGCAACGTGTCGTTCAACCACCGGGCGGGCACGCTGCGCGGCCTGCACCTGTCCCTGCCCGGGCACCCGGAGGCGAAGTTCATCCGCTGCACCCGCGGGGCGATCGTCGACGTCGCCGTCGACGTGCGGCCGGACTCCCCGACGTACCTGCAGCACGTGGCCGTCGAGCTGACCGCGGACAACCGGTCGGCGCTCTACCTGCCCCCGCACCTGGCGCACGCCTACCAGACGCTGACCGACGACACCGAGGTGCTGTACATGGTGAGCGTCCCGTACGCCCCGGGCGCCGAGATGGGCTTCCGGTACGACGACCCGGCCTTCGGCGTCTCCTGGCCGCTGCCGGTCTCGGTGATCTCGGACAAGGACGCCTCGTGGGCGCCCTTCGACGCCGAGGCCAACGCCGAGCGCTTCGCGGCGGGGGTGCCGTCGTGATCGTGGTCGACTCGCTGCTCGCGCAGCGGCAGGCCGAGGGCCGGCCGGTCGGGCTCGGCCTGGTCGGCGCCGGGTTCATGGCCCGGGGCCTGATCAACCAGGTGCTCAACAGCACCCCGGGGATGCAGCTGGTCGCGGTCGCCAACCGGACCCCGGCCAAGGCCCACGAGGCCGTCACCGGCGCCGGGGGGTCGCCCGCCGCCGCGGAGAGCGCCGCCGACATCGACCGGCTGGCCGACGCCGGTCAGGTCGCGGTGACCGACGACGTCACCCTGCTCACCGCGAGCGACCGGGTGGACGTCGTCGTCGACGCGACCGGCGCGGTCGCCTTCGGCGCGGAGCTCGCGCTGTCCTGCTTCGCCGGGGGCAAGCACCTCGTGCTGCTCAACGCCGAGGTCGACGCGACGCTCGGGCCGCTGCTCGCGACCAAGGCCGACGCGGCCGGCGTCGTCTACACCGGGGCCGACGGCGACCAGCCGGCCGTGCAGATGAACCTGATCCGGTTCGTCCGGCAGATCGGCCTGCGCCCGCTGGTGGCCGGCAACATCAAGGGCCTGCAGGACCCGTACCGCAACCCCACCACCCAGGAGGGGTTCGCGAAGCGCTGGGGCCAGGACCCCTGGATGGTCACCAGCTTCGCCGACGGCACCAAGGTCAGCGTCGAGGAGGCGCTGGTCGCCAACGCCGCCGGGTTCAGCGTGCACCGGCGCGGGATGCTCGGGCGCGACCACCGCGGCCACGTCGACGAGCTCACCGGCATGTACGACGTCGAGGAGCTGCGGGCCCTCGGTGGCGCCGTCGACTACGTGGTCGGCTCGCAGCCCGGCCCGGGCATCTACGTCCTCGGCGAGCACGACGACCCCAAGCAGCGGCACTACCTGGAGCTGTACAAGCTGGGCACCGGGCCGCTGTACAGCTTCTACACGCCCTACCACCTCTGCCACTTCGAGGTGCCGATCACGGTGGCCCGGGCGGCGCTGCTCGGCGACCCGGCGATCCGCCCGGCCGGCGCCCCGCAGGTCGACGTCGTCACGGTCGCGAAGACCGACCTGCTGGCCGGTACCGAGCTGGACCGGCCGGGCGGCTACCACTACTACGGCGAGGCCGAGCGGTCCGACGTCACCCACGCCGACCGGCTGCTGCCGCTCGGTCTGGCCGAGGGCGCCCGGCTGTTGCGGGACGTCCGCAAGGACGAGGTCATCGGCTACGCCGACGTGGAGCTGCCCACCGGCCGGCTGGTCGACCGGCTGCGGGCCGAGCAGGACGAGCTGTTCTTCGGCAGCGCCGCGGCCACCGCCGGGCGGCCGGCCGCGGCCGGCCAGAGCTGACGGCGCCGGCCGGGGCCCGCGGGGCCCCGGCCGGCGGAGCGGTCAGGAGGCCGTCGAGGCCGACGCGCCGCCCGGTGCGGCGGCGCTCTCCTCCGACTCCAGGATCGAGATGAACTCGTCGGCCATCGACAGGTGCCGCCGCAGCCGGTGCCGCCGCTCGTGCGCCGCCGCCACGAACTGCTCGAGCACCGAGCGCAGCTCCGCGGGCTCCGGCCGCGCGGCCGCCCGGGCGGCCCGCAGGCCGCTCACCACCTGAAGCAGCTCGCGCATCTCCTCCACGGAGAAGCCGAGCGGCTTCATCCGCCGGATCACCATCAGCCGCTCGAAGTCGGCCTCGCTGTAGAGCCGGAAGTTGCCCGCAGTCCGGGCCGACGGCATCAGCAGCCCGATCTCGTCGTAGTGCCGGAGCGTGGGCAGGGAGATCCCGGCACGGGCGGCGAGCTCCCCGATGCGCATGAGCCGTTCTTCCGGCACCCCGACCTCCACGACTCCCGTCGGCCCCCGGCGGGACCGACCCCGTTCACCCCGTCGGCGCCCGCGTCACCGCGGGTGCTCGCCCTCGGATGCTCACCCTCGGGTGCGGGAGCGGGGCCGGTGCGGAGGTGCCTGCGGATCAGCCGTCGAAGAAGCTGTTCACGAGATCCTCCCAGCCCGGGCCCGCCTCGCCGCCCCCGACCTCCTCCGGAGGGGGGAGCGGCGCCGGCGCCGGTGCGGAGCTGGGTGCTGCGGTGGTGCTCGCCGGCTCCTCCGGGACGGGCTCCTCCGCCGGCGGCTGGGAGGGCGGGGGCTCCTCGGTGGGCGGGGAGGCGACCGGTGGCTCGTCCGGGACGGGCTCTTCCGTGGGCGGCTGGGCAACCGGGGGCTCCTCGGTGGGCGGGGAGGCGACCGGTGGCTCGTCCGGGACGGGCTCTTGCGCGGGGGGTTCGCTGACGGGCGGGGTGGTGACCGGGGCCTCGGTGACCGGCGGGGCGGGCACGGGTGCGGCCGGGCCGCTGCCGGGCCCGGCGTCTGGGGCGGTCGGCAGTACCGGGGCGCCGGAGCCCGCCGCGCCGGGGCCCGTGGGCGCCGATGCGGTCGTCCCCGGGGCGGTCGGGGCGCCGGGCACCTCGCGGCCGCCCGTGCCCGGGCCCGGGGAACCGGTGGCCGGCGGGCGCGGCCGATCGGCGTCGGGCAGGGACGCCCACGTGGGGAGCGGCGGCCGGGCCACCACCGGTCCCTGCGTCGGTGCGCCGTCCAACGCCGGGTCGGCGTCGTCGCCGGAGGTCGTGCCCACCAGGGACGGGTCGGCAGGCTGGCCATCGGGCGCCCCCCCGGGCACCCGCGCCCCGGTGTCCCCGCCGGCCGGGCGCGGAACCTCGCCGGACTCCGCGGCGGTCGCCCGGACCGGGTCGTCGGCGGGCAGCACCCCCAGCAGCAACCAGCCCCCGGCGGTGAGCGCGAGCCCCCCGGTCACCAGGTGCCGGGCCGCGCTGCGCCGCCGGGGCTCCAGCCGGGAGGCCCGCAGCGGCGCCAGGAGGACCACCGCGCCGACGAGCGCGCAGATGCCGAGGGCCACCATCGCCGGCCCGATCCCGGCGGTCACCGCGAGCAGGACCAGGGCGCCGAGCCCGCACCCGGCCAGCGCGTCGGCGGCCGGGCCGCGCTCGGCCCAGCGCGGGCCGGTGCCGGGGTGCGGGGGACGGCGGGCCACGGGGGCCTCCTCGGGTCTGGTTCGTCCGTGCGATCCGTCACCCGAACGGGTGAACGCGGGGCCCGATTGTGGCGGTGGGCACCCCGAGCGCGCTCGGGGAGACCGCTGGGGCGGAGAGCCGTTCGCCCTGGGTCGCCTCCAGGTGACGCTGCGTTCGCGTCGAGGCCTTCCGGGTACCGTCGCCGGCGGTGCGGCATCACCCGGCGGGGCGAGCAGCCGGGCCTCTGATTGACCCTCTGCGGCGCCTCGGGCAGAGTCGAGCAGGCTTCGACCACCCGGGTCGGGTGCTTGAGGAGGGCAGACGCTCGATGACCGACACGGCGACGACCACCGACATCCCGGGCGGCGAGGACTCCCAGCCGCTGGTGACCGTCGTCATCCCGGCCAAGAACGAGGAGCGGTCGATCGGCGGCTGCCTCGACTCGGTCCTCGCCCAGGACTGGACGAACCTCCAGGTCATCGTGGTCGACGGCGCGTCCGACGACGCGACCCCCGCCATCGTCGCCGAGTACTCCGCGCGCGACCCGCGGGTGGAGCTGCTGACCAACCCGGCCGGCGTCATCCCGGTGTCGCTCAACCTGGCCGTCGGTCAGGCCAAGGGCGAGTGGCTGGTCCGCATCGACGCCCACGCGAAGGTCCCGTCCGACTACGTCCGGCTGGCCGCGCAGCACCTGATGACCGGCCGGTTCGGCGGCGTCGGCGGCCGCAAGGACGGCGTCGGCCGTACGCCGGCGGGCAAGGCGGTGGCCGCGGTGATGGCCTCCCGGTTCGGGGTCGGCGGCTCCACCTACCACTACGGCACGGCCCCCACCGAGGTCGAGCACGTGCCCTTCGGCGCCTACCCGGTCTCGGTGATCCGGGCGCTGGGCGGCTGGGACGAGCAGCTGCGGGTCAACCAGGACTTCGAGTTCGACCACCGCGTGCGCGAGGCGGGCCACACGATCCTGTTCGACCCCGCCCTGCACATCGACTGGGAGTGCCGGCAGTCGATCCGCGACTTCGCCAAGCAGTACAAGCGCTACGGCGGCGGCAAGGTCAACGTGGCCCTCAAGCACCCCGAGTCGGTGCGCCCCCGGCACCTGGCCGCGCCCGCCCTCGTGGTGGAGTGCGCCCTGGCCGCCGGTGCGCTGCTCGCCGGCCGCCCGCTCCGCGCCGCCGCGCTGATCTCCCCGTACGCGGCGGCCCTGGCCGTCGCCTACCGGGCGACGGCGCCGAAGGTCGACCCCGAGGCCCGGCGCTACATCGTGCCGGCCTTCCTGGCCATGCACCTGGGCTGGGGCGTCGGTTTCTGGCAGCAGCTGGGCCGGCGTGCGCAGTCAGCCGTCCGCGACCGGCACAGCTGATCGGCGGGGGGGGGGGGGGGGGGGGGGGCCCCCCCCCCCCCCCCCCCCCCCCCCCCCCCCCCCCGGTCAGCTCCCGGTGAGGGCGTCCCGCACGAAGGCCCGGTAGGGCGTCTCCAGGTCCTCGGCGCCCAGCCGCCGGGCGGCGTCCCGCAGCCCGGTCAGGCGGCCGGGCAGCTCCGTCAGGGCCCGGCCCAGCGCGGCCGGGTCGTCGGGGCGGACGAACAGGGCGGCGTCGCCGTAGGTGTCGCGCAGCAGCGGCAGGTCGCTGGCCACCGCGGGCAGCTGCCAGCGCCGGCCCAGCGCCGCCATCCCGGAGTTGTCGATCCGGCGGTAGGGGAGGGCCAGGACGTCGGCGGCGGACAGCAGCTGCGCCATGCGCGCCTCCTCCAGCCAGCCGGGCTGCAGCGTCACCGCGGCCCCGATGCCCAGGGCCCGCACCAGCTCCGGCAGGTCCTGCTCCGGCGAGGGGCGACCGGCCATGAGCACGTGCACGGGGAGGTCGGGCCGGACGCGGCGAGCCTCCGCGAGCGCCGTGAGCAGCACGTCCGGCCCCTTGTAGGGGTACAGGTACCCCAGGAAGGCGACCAGGACGGCGGCGTCGGGCACGCCCAGCTCCTCGCGGACCCGGCGGGCGTCCGCCGGCCCGAGGGCGACGGCGCCCGGGGCGATGTCCGGTGGCGGGAAGGGCAGCCGCACCGCGGGCAGCCCGTGCCCGGTGGCCCAGCCGGCCATGGCGTCGGTGTGCACGACCACCGCGTGCGCCCGCCGGGCACTGGCCAGCACGGCCGCGGAGTCGCCCGAGCTGCCGTGTGGGGCACGGTTGTGCACCGTGGCCACCACGCGCGCCCCACCGCGGCGGAGCGCCTCCACCAGCAGCCGCTCGTAGCCCGGCCGGATCCCCAGCGGCACCCAGGCGACGTCGCCCCGGCGCACCGAGCGCACCGCGCGGAGCAGGCCGGTCGCCGCGGCCCGTGCCTTCGCCACCGGGCTGTCGGAGCCCCGGGGGAACCAGACGACCGACCGGCCGGCCAGCCCGTCGACCGGACCGCCGTCGGTGGTGGCCACCACGGTGTCGCCCACCGGGCCGACGAGGTTGGCCACGTCGACGGCGTACCGGCCGATGCCCCCGTGGCCGTACTGCTCGACGAGCCACAGCCGGGGGCCGCGCTCCCGCTCGGGAGCGGTCATCGGTCGGTGACCACGCGGCCGGCCACCGTGGCCCGCGCGGTGACCAGGCCGACCGCGTACGCCCAGTGCTCGCGCGCCCGCCGCCGGTTGCGCAGCGCGAGCTGGCCGACGGTGCGCAGCGCGTAGCCGAAGGCCATCAGGGCGCTGATCGCCGCGGCCCGTGCCGACGACTGGTGGTGGCGCACGTAGCGGGTCAGCGAGGCGCCGCGCAGGCGCATCATCTCCAGCGACGGCGCGCCGGAGCCGCCGGAGCTGCCGTGCACCCCGACGTCGGAGCGCATCCGCTCGTACATCCCGTGCTCGCGCGCCCGCCGGCCGAAGGCGACGTCCTCGCAGTAGACGTAGTACCGGTCGTCGAACCCGCCCAGCTCGGCGAAGGTGGACCGGCGGATCGCCATCACCGCGCCGCTGACCCAGTCGACGTCGAGCTGCTCACCGGCCGCCGGCCGCGCGAACGGGCCGACCCGGGGCAGCACCTTGTGCAGCCCGACCGCGAAGGCGGCGGCCCGCAGCGGGGAGAACTCCCAGCCGGCCACCCCCAGCCGCGGCCGGCCGTCGGGGTCGACGAGCACCGCCGCGCTGGCCGCGCAGCGCGGGTCGGCGATCACGTCGCCGGCCAGGGTGGCCAGGTCGGCCGCGGTGGGCCGGGTGTCGGGGTTGACGAAGACCAGGACCTCGGAGGTCGCCGCGTCGGCGCCGGCGTTCGCGGCCCGCGCGTACCCGACGCCACCGCCCACCAGGTACTTGCCGTTCGGGCGGGCCGCCACCACGTCGGGCAACCCGTCGCTGCCGTCGGAGTTGTCGACGACGATCACCGGCAGCTCGGCGGGGAGGCCGGCGAGCAGCTCCTCCACCAGGGCGCGACTACGGTAGGCAACCGTCACGACCGTCAGATCGGGGGCGTTCTCCGCTGCACGGGCCACGCGTTGTCTCCTCCCCGGCGGGCGAGGGAACCCACCGCTGTCACTGTGCGTAATACGCTCGGGTCAACGTACCTGGTGCCGGCACGAGTCAGACCGCAGCCGAGAGCGGTTCACCCGATCGCTCAGTGAGCACCCGAGAACTCGAGGAGGCGCGGTGGACGCGCACCGCCCCACGGGCACCGACCTGGCCGGCCCCCGGCCGCCGGAGCCCCCGGCCGGTCCGGGCCGTTCCCGCGGCCGGCTCCGGTGGCTGCTCGTCGCGGCGGCCCTCGCCCTGGTCGTGCTGGTCGCCGCCGTCGTCCGGTGGACCGGGGACGAGCCGGAGTCCCCGGCTCCCGCCCCGCCGCCGCCGGACGCCGGGAGCCCCGCACCGCTCACCCGGGCCGACTGGGAGGGCACGGCGGTCGGCGTCTTCCGGAAGACCCAGCCGGAGGCCGTCCAGGCCTACGCGGAGTGGCTGGACCGGCCGATCGAGCTGGCCATCGACTACTCCTCCCGCGAGGAGTGGCGCGACGTCTCCCGGCCCGAGTACCTCTTCGAGGCGTGGGACGGCCTGCCCTACCGGCTTGTGCTCGGCATCCCGATGCTGCCGGAGGAGGTCGAGGCCTCGTTGGAGGAGGGGGCTCAGGGGGAGTACGACGAGTACTTCGAGATCCTGGCCGAGGGCCTGGTCGACGCCGGCCAGGAGGACGCCATCCTGCGGGTGGGCTGGGAGTTCAACCTCAGCTCGTGGGTCTGGTCCAGCGAGGACGAGGACACCTGGGTCGCCTACTGGCGCCGGATCGTCGACGTCATGCGCAGCGTCGACGGCCAGCAGTTCCGCTTCGACTGGAACCCCAACAACGGCGTCAGCCGCATCGACGCCGTCGAGTACTACCCCGGTGACGAGTACGTCGACTACGTCGGCATCGACGCCTACGACGTCAGCGGCGCCGTTTACCCGATCCCCGACGACTGCGACCAGACCTGCGCCGACGCCCTCCGCGTGGAGGCGTGGGAGGACCACATCTACGGCGGAGAGCGCGGGCTGCGGTTCTGGAGCGAGTTCGCCGCCGAGCACGACAAGCAGCTGTCGCTCCCCGAGTGGGGCGTGTGGGAGCGCAACGACGGCATCGGCGGCGGCGACAACCCGTACTACATCGAGCGGATGGCGGAGTTCATCGCCGACCCGGACAACCGGGTGGGGTACCAGGCCTACTTCGAGAACGCCAACTCGCAGGGCACCCACGAGCTGATGGGCGACGACTTCCCGCGGTCGCGCGAGCGTTACCTCGAGCTGTTCGGCGGCTCCGAGGCGGGCTGAGCGGCCGGCCGCTCAGGTCAGGGGGACGGGCACCGGCCGGCCCCCCTGCCGGGGGCGCCGCCGGCCGTTGCCGGGCGGTCGCTGCCGGGGAGGCAGCAGGTCGAGGCGGGTCTCCTGCCCGGCCCAGAGCCCGGTGAGCAGCCAGGCGATGATCGCGGTGTGCGGCTGCAGCAGGCTGCCGGACAGCAGGAAGATCATCAGCAGCACGCTGCCGGGGACGACGCGCCAGGCGCCCCGGTCGAGCAGCGCCAGCACGATGAAGAGGACGAAGGCCCCGCCGGCGAGGAGGCCGTACTCGAACAGCAGCTTGGGCACGATCGTGTAGACGACGGCCTGGCCCAGCTCGCCGTCCCGGACGGAGGGCAGCAGCCGCTCGACCGAGCCGGCCCCGGCGCCCACGAGGAAGCGCATCGGCTCGGCGACCATGGCGTCGGCGACCTCGGTGTAGGGCTGCACGAACCGCAGGTAGCCGCTGCTGCCGGTCCGGCCGGTCTCATCGACCCGGTCCAGGAGCAGTGGGGCCACCGGGCTGACCAGCACGCCGAACGCCAGGGCGGCCAGGGTGACCAGGTGCACCGGCCGGATCAGCCACCAGGCGCGGACGACGACCAGCACCCCGGCGCCGATGAGCAGGATGATGCCGGTGCCCGACACCGCGGAGAACACCCCGGCGACGAGGACGGCGACCTGCCACGACGGCGCCCGGGTGACGAACGCGACGATCGCCCCCAGCGCGCAGAACTGGGAGAAGAACGAGGGCTCGAGGAACACGAAGGCATTGCCCTTGTGCACGTCGGAGCCGTACTCCAGCGGGATGTTGGTGTTGTACGTCTGGGACACGAAGTCGGGGGGCAGGACCTCGCCCAGGTAGTCGGTGTAGCTCCACAGCCCGGCCAGCTGCGCGCCCAGCTGGGCCACGCCGACGACCGCGAAGACGAGCATCACCAGGACGAAGTTGCGGGCCACCCGCTGCAGCGTCTCCGTGTGGCCCGGGCCGACCCGCAGGGTCCACAGCAGGTACAGCGCCAGCAGCAGCCCGAGCGAGGTCACCGACACCAGGCCGCCGGTGACCGAGGCGACGACGGTGGCCGCCAGGCACAGCACGGCGGCGAGCCCGAGCAGCTCGGCGCGCAGCTGGTCGACCCGGAGAAGACCGCCGACCAGGAGCAGCCCGACGACGCCGTAGGTCAGGATCAGGCTCACCTGCACCGGGCTGGCGCCGACCGGGACCAGCAGCCGCTGGGTGAGCAGCACGATGACCAGCAGGGCGGTGATCCCGCGCACGACCAGGTCGGCCGAGCGCTGGGCGGCGACCGCCCCGGGCGTCGGCACCTCGCCTGCCCCGACCTCGCCGGACCCGACCTCGCCGGACCCGACCGAGCCGGTCGCCGGTTCGCCGGTCCCCGGCGGGGCCGGGGGAGCGGTGGCCGCCGGGGGGCCGTCCGTGGGCGGGCCGCCCGCGGTTCGTGTCATGCCGTCCCCTCGAGCTCGCCGTCGTGTGTGACCCGATCGTGGTACAGGGCCGCCGATCGAGATCTCCCGCCCGGCAGTGCGTGCAACGATTATCGCGGGCCGGCACCGCGTCGGTGGCAGGAGGGACGTCGTTCGGTGACCACTTTGAGGGACCAGGCTCACCCGGGGCACGGGTCGGTCGTCGCGAGCGCCCTGTGGCGGGGCCGCTGGCTGATCGGCGGCGCGGCGGTGGTGGCGGGTGTGCTGGGTGCGCAGCTGAGTGCGCTGCAGGACGAGACCTACACCGCGGAGAGCCGGATGGTGCTCTCGGCGACCGCCAACTTCAACCCGCTGGGCGGCAACCAGGCCTCCAACGCCGGCCGCTACCTGGCCAACCAGATGGCCATCCTCGACTCGGAGCCGGTGCTGGAGCTCGTGGCGGAGCAGCTGGGCGGTGACGCCGACCCCGCCGAGCTCGCCGAGGCCGTCAACGTGGCGACGCTGGCCGACAGCGACATCGTGGTCATCTCGGCGACCGCGCCCGATCCCGAGCAGGCCGCGGCCCGGGCGGACGCGGTGGCCGCCGCCTACCAGCAGTACGTCACCCAGCGGGTGCAGGAGATCGCGGACGCCGCGGCGGCCGCGGTCGCGGCCGACCCGGCCGCGGTCGCGGACGTCCGCACCCAGGCCGCGGTCTACGGCGACGGCGTCGCCGTCGCCGAGCCGGCGGCGGTCCCGACGGCCCCGACGGCGCCCAACCCGATCCGCGACGGGGCGCTGCTGGCGGTCCTCGCGGCTCTCGTCGCCGCCGGTGTGGCGATCCTGCGGCGCGGCCGTGGGCCGGTCAGCGGCGTGCAGCTGGCCGACGAGGCCGAGGCGCCGCTGCTCGGCGAGGTCGACCTGGCGCTGTCCCGCTCGGGCCGGCTGGAGCCGGACGCGGAGGCGTTCGGGATGCCCCTGGTGGCGCTGGACTACGCCACGGACGGCCGGACCGGGTCGGTGCTGGTCACCGAGCTCGACGAGCGCGAGCTGGGGGCGGGGGTCGCCCTGGGGCTCGCCGCCTCGGCGGCGCTCACCCGGCGGGTGCTCGTCGTGGATGCCGACGGCGCCGGTCACCGGCTGACCCGGATGACCGGGGTGCCCCGTCCGCCGCGCCCGCTCGACGACCTGGTCGGCGGGGTCCCCGTCGAGGAGGTCACCACCCGTTGGCCGGCGACCGCCGGGGACCAGGTGGTCGACATCGCACGGCTGGGCACCAGCGCCCTGCGCAACCACGGCGGCGTCACCGTGCTGCACCGGTGCCTCGAGCAGGTGGCCGGCGACTACGACCTGGTGCTGTTCACCGCGGGGCCGATCTTCTCCGACCCGGTGGCGTTCGCCCTGCTCCGGGAGGTCGCGTCGGTCGTCCTGGTCGTGGACCGGCGGGGCGGCAAGCGGCTGGCCCCCACGCTCGCCAGCTTCCGCTACCGGCTCCAGCTGGCCGACCGGTCCTGCGACGGCGTGATCGTGGCCCGGCAGCACCGGTCGCGCGGCGCCGGCGCCTCCGCCGCACCGGCGGAGCCGGCACCGCCGGCCCGCCGGACCGACGCGGCGCCCGAGGCCGCGCCCGTCGCTCAGCGCTGACGGGCACGGCCCCAGGGCGCGGTCAGAGCTTGGCGCCGTCGACCAGCGCCACCGTGCGGCTGCTGCCGGCGACCCGGGCCACGGTCGGCAGCACCACGCTGCTGACGTTGCTCAGCTTCCAGGTGGAGACCAGCCCCTTCCGGTAACCCGGCGCGACCAGGTTGTCGGAGAGGTCGACGTTGCGCGGGGTCCCCTTGGGGCCGTCGTGCACATGGAAGGTGTAGCCGCCGCCCATGATCGCCGTCTGGTTGATCTTGGCGTAGGGGATCGGCGAGGCGTCGGGCTTGATCAGGGTCGCGGAGGTGTGCGCGCCGGTCATGTCGATGTAGGAGCGGGAGAACGCGCTCCCGCCGCCGATGGTCTGGATGCCGTCCTGGTGGTGCTCCCGCGGGTTGCTCGGCGCCACCCCGTGGATGAAGACGTAGCTGCCCGTCACAGCGGTGGCGTAGGCGCGGATGCCGTCGTTGTGGCCGGTGATCTCCACCCGGGAGATGTCGACCGTGGCGGTGCCACGGGCGGTGAAGACGCCGACCCGCTCGGTGTCGTTCTTGCCGTCGATCAGCAGGTTGCGGACGCTGACGCGACCGCCCTCGACGGTCAGCTGGGCGTCGACGAGGGCGAACTCCTGGAGCACGCAGGTGCAGTTGACCGAGAGGTCGGAGGTGACGGTCTTCCCGGCCAGCCGGTCGGCGTCGGCCTGGCTGCGGATCTTCCCGCCGGCGGTGCTGCCGCTGAGCGCCCGGGTCGGGCCGGTGTTCGCGTCGAACCAGCTGCGCAGCACCGCGGTGTCACCGGTCTGCCACGCCCGCGTCCACGCGTCGGCGTCCAGGCCCGGAGCGGCCGGCGGTGCGACGGCGGCCGCCTCGGCCGGGGCAGGGCCGGCGGTGCCGGCCGACGGCGCAGCGGCCGGGGCCGTGGCCCGAGCAGCGCCGGGTGCGGGGGTCGGCGCCGTGGAGCCGGGGGCGGTCGCCGTGGAGCCGGGGGCGGTCGCGGACCCGGGGGCGGTCGCGGACCCGGTGCCGGCCGGCGAGGAGGTCTCCGGCGTGCTGGGCACCGCCGCGGACGTGCTCGAGGTGTCGGTGGGGCCGCGGGTCCCGGCCGGCTCCTCCTCCGGGGCGGGAACGCTCGGGACGGAGGGTGCGGCCACGGCGGACCCGGCGGAACCGGGGGCCTCAGCGGTGATCCCCGCTGCCTGGGCCAGCGACTGCAGCCCCCCGGTGGCCGCGACCAGCGACAGAAGGCAGGTCACCAGGGCGGTCACGAGCGCGGGGAGGCGGAGTCGTCCGGTGGACGACAGGAACCGGCGGCGGCGGTGCATGGAGGAGCCTTTCCAGGTCTGTCGGCGGCGCCGGCAGAGCGGCACGACCGGCTGGGCCACGGCGGTGTGGCGCGTCGGGGCGGCGACGTGTCCGGCCCGTGGGAGGCCGGCCCGCAGGCCGGCGAGCAGACTCTGACATAAGCGCTGAGCATCGGAAAGGTCACGCTGCGTACCAAGGGGCGAGGTCGCCACACCAGTCACACGTGCCCCACCGGGACGCTCGGGGCTGCCGATGACGGGTCGACGGAGGGTGCAGCGGCCGCGCGGCCGGAGGGGCCCGGCCCTGCAGCGGGTGAGGCAGGCGCAGCGCGGATGACCGCGCGGATGACACAGTGGAGGGCCTGGGCGGCCCCCGACACCGCCCCCGGCCCGAGGAGGACGGTGCCCGAGCAGCCGAGCACGACCGGCTGGACGTCCGCCGGAACCGGGCCCTCCCGGTGGAGGTCGTCGCCTGCGTCCGTCTGGCGGGCCCGGTGGTTCGTCGTCGGCGCGGCCCTGGTCGCCGGGGTGGGCGGCTACCTGGTCAGCCAGGACCAGCCGCCCACGTACACGACCGAGGCCCGGGTGGTCCTGTCCACCAGCCAGGACTTCGAGCCGCTGGGGCGCACCTCCTTCGGCGACGCCGGACGGTTCGTGGCGAACCAGGCCTCGATCCTGAGCGCCCCCCGGGTGCTGCAGGCGGCGGTGGACGAGCTGGACGACGGGACGTCGCTGCCCGAGCTCGCCGAGGCGGTGACCGTCTCGGCGGCCGCCGACAGCGACGTGCTGGTCATCACGGCCCGGGCCGGCGACCCGGTGGAGGCAGCCGAGCGGGCCAACGCGCTGGCGACCGCGTACCGCCAGTACCGCGCCACGCGGGTGAGCGAGGAGGCGGATGCCGCGGTGGCCGTCACCACCGACCCCGCGACCGCCGACCGGATCCGGACCGCGGCGGTCGTCTACGGCGACGGTGTCACCCTGGTCGACGCCGCGGTGCCACCCGAGTCGGCGACGACGCCGCGACCGCTGCGCACCGCCGTCGTGCTGGCCGTCCTCGCGGCGCTGGCCGCGGCCGCCCTGGCCGCGGTGGTGGGGCGCCGGGGGCCGATCACCGACGCCACCGAGCTGGTCCGCGCGGCGGGTGCCCCCGTGCTGGGCGCCGTCCCCCTGTCGCGCGCCTCGGGTCCCGGGGTGGCGGGCGG
The DNA here is from genome assembly GCF_054050755.1 of Modestobacter sp. SYSU DS0511. NCBI lineage: Bacteria > Bacillati > Actinomycetota > Actinomycetes > Geodermatophilales > Geodermatophilaceae > Modestobacter > Modestobacter sp. SYSU DS0511. The sequence continues at coordinate 18,201 of NZ_JBJGZY010000012.1, read as the reverse complement.
TTCCGAGTCGTTCGCGCTGACCGCGGTGGCGCTGGACTACGTCCGGCCGCCCGGCGGGGGTTCGGTCCTGGTCACCGGCGTGACCGACGGGAGCGGGACGGCGCCGGTGGTGCGCGGGCTGGCCCTCGCGGCCGCCGAGCGCGGGCAGCGGGTGCTCGTCGTCGACGCGGAGCCGGGCCGTGCGCTGGTGGGGCTCTTCCCCGGCCTGGCGCCGGTGCCCCGTCTCGACGAGCTGGACACGGACCCGGCCGGGCGGGGGGCGGAGGCCGGGCGCCCGGGCGTCCGCCTGGCGGTCCTGGGTCAGCCCGCCGGCCGGGGGCTCGCCGAGGACGTGGTCGCCCGGCAGCTGGCCCGCGCCGCAGCCGGCTGCGACCTGGTGCTCGTCTCGGCCGGACCGCTGACCCGCAGCTCGTCCGCCTTCGCCCTGCTGCGGCAGGCGGCGGCGGTCGTCGCGGTGATCCGGGTCACCGAGGACCCGGCGGCGCTGAGCGACGTGCGGGACCGGCTCGCGACCGCCGGCCGACCGCTCACCGGGGTGGTCGTGACCCGGCCGGGCGACACCGGCAGGCGCGGGCGTGGTCACCGGGGCCGCTCGCGGGCCGGCGCGACCCGGGCGGCCGGGGAGGGTTCGGGGCGGTCGGCGGGCGCGCTCGTCGGGTCGGGGGAACGGGCGCCGTCGTGAGTGCGTGATCTCCTTCACGAACGAGGGGCCGATGCTGGCCTGTGACAGCATCGGGGCAGGAGTGGTGTGTGTCGTCGCCACGGAGACCACCCTGGGAGAGCGTCGTGGACCAGTCGTCCGCCCGTGACCGGGCGCCCGACGTCGGCCCCGCGACGCCGCTGGTGCGGGCCGGCCGGGGGGCCCGGTGACCGGATCGGGACCGGCGGCGAGCCCGCCGGGACCGTCGCTCACCCCGGCGCCCGAGGCGGTGGCCAGCAGTCCGGACGGGTCCGCGCCCCGGGGCGGGACGCGTCGGCGGGCCACCTGGTCGCTGCTGGACCAGGTGCTGTCCAGCCTGGCCAACTTCGGGCTGACCATCGCGGTGGCGCGCGCGGTCGACGAGCAGCTGGGCGGCGTCTTCACCTACGCCTTCATGGTGTTCACCCTGGTGATCGGCCTGACCCGGGCGGTGTCCACCGATCCGCTGGTCATCCGGTTCAGCGCGGCTGACGCGGCTGCCCGCGGCCGGGCCGCGGCCCAGGCGGCCGGTGCCAGCACCGCGATGGGCCTGGCCGCGGGAGCGCTGTGCCTCGCCGTCGGGCTGGTCCTGCGCGGTGACCTGGGCGCAGCGCTGGCCCTGCTGCTGCTCGTCCTGCCCGGTCACCTGCTGCAGGACAGCTACCGCAGCGCGGCGTTCGCCAGCGGGGACCCGCGCCGGGCCGCGCTGAACGACGTGGTGCGGGTGGTGGTGCAGTTCACCGGCGTCGGGCTGTGCGTGGCCGCGGGCACCACCGGGCTGTCGGGGTACCTGGCCAGCTGGGCCGCCGGGGCGTGGGCCGGTGCGCTGGTGGGCGCCGGGCAGTTCGGTCGCCCGGCGCTCCTGCGCGGGAGCCGTGCCTGGCTGCGCGACCACGTCGGCCTCAGTGCCCGGCTGGGCAGCGACTACCTGATCAACATGGGCGCGTTCACGCTGGCCACCTCGGTGCTGGCGGCCCTGCTGGGCTTCGCGGCCACCGGCGGGCTGCGGTTCGCCCAGACGGTGCTCGGGCCGATCCAGGTGCTGTTCGGTGCGACGACGGCGTTCCTGGTCCCGATGCTCGCCCGCCGGCTGGCCGGTGGGGGGCCGGGCCGGCTCCGGCGGCCCTCGGCCCTGGCCTCGCTGGGCTGCTTCGCGATCAGCGCGGTGGTCGTCGGCGTCCTGCTCCTGATCCCGGCGTCGCTCGGCCGGGAGCTGCTGGGGGCGTCCTGGGACGAGGCGCGGGCGGTCATGGTCGCCGTCGGGTGGAGCCAGTGCGTGAACGCCATCGCGATCGGCGGGTCGTTGCCGCTCAAGGCCATGGGCCGGGCCGACCTGCTGCTGTGGGTGACCGCGGTGCAGGCCCCGCTGATCCTCGGCCTGGGCATCGGCGGCGGGGTCTGGCTCGGCATCCAGGGGGCGGCCTGGGGCATGGCCGTGGCGCAGACGGCGGGCTGCGTCACGGTGATGACCCTGGCCTGGCGGGTGATGAGCCGCCGTCCGGCAGAACGGCGGGCGTGACGCCCCCGACTCACGCTCCGTGAGCGGTTCGCTCCGTGCGGTTGGTTTCTTCCGCCTTCCGTGGGAATGCTCCCACGATCGACTCGACTCGCCGTGACCCAGCGTGAGACCTGTGAGAGCGTCACACCCGCTCCCGGGTCACCGGCGCCCCTGGAGCCCCGGCAGGGGGACGGTGCGCGCCCGCAGTGCGTGTGGCGCCCCTCGGTGAGGGGTGCGGCCAACGCGGGCAGCGCGCTGCTGCGCGAGCCCCACCCCCCTCGGCCGGGTCCGGCGGGAGACCGCACAGGCAGGACCTCGAGGGGATGGAGGACACCGCAGACATGACCGAGAACTCCGCACGCCCGGCGCTGCGCGTTCGGCACGCGGGCGTTCCGGACCTGGCGCCCCCGCGCCCGGCCGGGGCCACCGCCGTCGCCGCCGCAGCGACGGACGCTCAGCTCGAGGAGCCGGGCAACGGCCTCTGGGGGCGGCTCGCCAAGCGCGGGGTGCCCCCGTTCCTCGTCGCGCTGGACGTGCTCGCCGTCTGCTTCGGGGTCGTCGGCGTCGAGTGGGTCAGCAGCGAGGTCGGCTGGGACACCCCCGCCCGGAAGATCGCCTTCTTCGGGTGCGCGCTGCTGGCGCTGTTCTGGCTCGCCGGGCTCTACCGCTCGCGGCTGTCGCTGTCCGTGCTGGACGACCTGCCGGTCATGGCCGGGCGCTGGCTCGCCGCCGCGGCCATCTCGATCCTCGCCCAGATCGTGTGGACCCAGGCTGTCTGGCGCAACTACATCATCGACTGGCGCTTCCTGTGGGGGGCGATGGCCACCGGGGTCTGCGCCGTGCTGTTCCGGGCCGTGGGGTACGCCGCCGTCCGCCGGTTGCGCTCCCGGCGGCTGGTCGCCCACCGGACGCTGATCCTCGGGGCCGGCACGGTCGGCAACCAGATCGCCGACATCCTCCGCACCCACCCCGAGTACGGGCTGCACCCGATCGGCTTCCTCGACGCCGATCCGCGGATCACCGAGCCGTCGTCGGGGCTGCGGGTCCTCGGCGGGCCGTCGTCCCTGGCTCCCGTGCTCACCGATGCGCGCATCCGGAACATCGTCGTCGCCTTCTCCTCGATGAAGGAGTCGGAGATGGTCAGCGTGATCCGCACGTGCGACCGGATGAAGGCCGAGCTGTTCGTCGTGCCCCGGCTGTTCGAGCTGCACCACGTGGACGGCGACATGGACACCGCCTGGGGTCTCCCGCTGGTGCGGCTGCGCCGGTCCGCTTACCGGAGCCCGGCGTGGCGGGTCAAGCGGGTCATCGACGTGGTGGTCTCCGGCGCGGCCCTGTTCCTGCTGCTGCCGCTGATGGCCGTCCTGGCCCTGGCCGTCCGGCTGGACGGCGGGCCGGGGATCCTGTTCCGGCAGCAGCGGATCGGCGTCGACGGGCGCCCCTTCGACGTGCTGAAGTTCCGCTCCCTGCGGCCGGTCGACGAGACCGAGTCCGCGACGAACTGGAACATCTCCCACGACGACCGCCTCAGCGCGGTCGGCCGGTTCCTGCGCAAGACCTCGCTGGACGAGCTGCCGCAGCTCTACAACATCCTGCGGGGGGACATGAGCCTGGTCGGGCCGCGGCCCGAGCGCCCCCACTTCGTCGACCAGTTCCGCAGCGCCTACCCCAGCTACGAGGCCCGGCACCGGGTGCCCTGCGGGCTGACCGGGTGGGCCCAGGTGCACGGGCTGCGCGGCGACACCTCGATCGCCGATCGCGCGCGCTTCGACAACTACTACATCCAGAACTGGTCCCTCTGGCTCGACGTCAAGATCATCCTCCGGACGGTCAGCGCGGTCGTGCGGGGCGCCGGGAGCTGACCCGGCGCCCTCACCCGCTGGGGCGGCACCGGACCGGTGGGTGCTGACGGGCGACGGCCGACGGGTTAGCTTCCTTCCCGGACATCACACCGGGTGGTGGCCGACAGCGGCGGTCCGGGCGCCGGGGTGGGGAGGAACGTCGTGCCGACCCGACCTCGCCCGTGCTCCCTGCTGCCCGCACGCGCAGGAGCCGGCCGATGCGGTGCCGGGACGGCCGCTCCGTGCTGAGCCGCTCGCGCCCCGGCGACGCGGGGCCCGCCGCCCTCCCCGCGGAGGAGGAGGCGATCGCGGCCGGGCAGCCCTCGGCCGAGGCGGTCGCCACCGGACCCGGTGAGGGGAGAGGCAGCGGGCGCCAGGCGGTCTGGACCGTCATCGACCAGGTGCTGTCCAGCGTCGCGAACTTCGGCTTGACCATCGCCGTGGCGCGGGAGGTCGACCAGGTCGCGGCCGGTGCCTTCGCCTACGCCTTCCTGGTGCTCAGCTTCGGCCTGGGCGTGTCCCGGGCCATCTCCACCGATCCGCTGGTGATCCGCTTCAGTGCGGCGACGGCGGAGGCGCGCGCCCGGGCCGTGACCGCGGCCGCCGGGGCGATGGTCCTGCTCGGCCTGGTCGCCGGCCTGCTGTGCGCACTCGCCGGAGTGCTGGTCGGGGACGTGCTGGGTGCGGCCCTGCTGATGCTGGTGCTGGTGCTCCCGGCCCAGTTCGTGCAGGACAGCTGGCGCAGCGCGTCGTTCGCCTCCCGAAACGCCCGCCGGGCCGCCGCGAACGACGCCGTCCGCGTCGTCGTCCAGTTCGGTGGGCTCGGGCTGTGCGCCGGGCTGGGGGTCGACGACCTGCGCTGGTACATGGCGGCCTGGGCGGTGGGCGCCTGGACCGCCGGGCTGTTCGGGATGTGGCAGTTCCGGGCCGTCCTCTCCCCGCGGGCGAGCTTCGGCTGGCTCCGGGGCAACGCCGGGCTCAGCGTGCGGCTGGGCGCCGGCTACGCCATCAACATGGGTGCGGTCACCCTGACGACGACGCTGCTCACCGGCATGCTCGGCCTGGTGGCCACCGGCGGGCTGCGGTTCGCGCAGACGGTGCTCGGGCCGATCCAGGTGGCGTTCGGCGCCCTCACCTCGTTCATGATCCCCATGCTGGCGCGGCGGCTGGCCGCTCGTGGGCCCCGCGCGCTGCTGCGGCCGGCGCTGCTGGTGTCGGCCGGCGCCGGTGCGCTGTGCGTCGTCGTGGTCGCGGTGCTGCTGCTCCTGCCGTCGTCGGTGGGCGAGCAGCTGCTCGGCAGCTCGTGGGACGGGGCCCGGGAGGTGATGGCCCCGGTCGGCGTCGGCCAGTGCCTGATCGCGCTGGCCATGGGCGGCTCGCTGCCCCTGCTCGCCATGGGGCGCGGTGACCTCATGCTCCGGGTCACCTCGCTGCAGGCGCCGCTGCTGCTGGGCTTCGGCCTGGGCGGTGCCGCGCTGGCCGGGATCAGCGGGGCCGCGTGGGGGATGGCCGGCGCCCAGGCCGTGGGGTGCGTGCTGGTGCTGGTGCTCGCCGTCCGGGCGATGCGGTCGGGCGACGTCCGGACGCTCCCGGCCGACCAGCCCCCGTCCGACCTCGGCGCCGGCTGACCCCTGCGGCCGCCGCGGACCGATCAGCCCAGCCCGATCAGCCGAGCCCGAGGTGGGCCAGCACCGCCCGGGCGCTCTCGTCGACGCTGAGGGCCCGGGTGTCCAGGGTGACCTCGGCGTCGGCCGGCTCCTCGTAGGGGTCGCTGATGCCGGTGAACTCGGCGATCTCCCCACGCCGGGCCCGGGCGTACAGGCCCTTGCGGTCGCGGGCCTCGCACTCGGCCAGCGGCGTGGCCACGTGCACCAGGGTGAACGAGCCCGCACCGGCCTGTTCCTCGACCAGCGCCCGGGCGTCGGCGCGGGTGGCCGCGTACGGCGCGATCGGCGCGCAGACCGCGATGCCGCCGTGCTTGGCGATCTGCCCGGCCACCCAGCCGATCCGCCGCACGTTCGTGTCCCGGTCGGCCTTGGAGAACCCCAGGCCCGCCGACAGGTGCGTGCGGACCTCGTCGCCGTCCAGCAGGGTGACCGTGCGGCCGGCCTCGAGCAGCAGCTCGACCAGCCGCGCGGCGATCGTCGACTTCCCCGCCCCGGAGAGCCCGGTGAACAGCACCACGCGCCCGCCGGTGGACAGCGGCGCCGGGTGCCCGACGCCGGCGACCTCCGGCGCCCCGTAGGCGGCGGCCAGCTCCGGCCACGCCACCTCCGGCGCCGCCGCGGTCACCGGCACCGGCACGACCAGCACGGCCCGTTGCCGGCTCAGCGGCGCCCAGGCGGCGGCCAGGGTGGAGACGGCGGCGGAGTCCGGGGCCGTGCCGGCGACCGGCAGCAGCGCCAGGACGGCCGGCGGCAGCTGGGTGGCGTCGGCCGGTGGTGCGCCGATCCACGTCGCGACGCCGGTCCAGCCGTGACCGGCCAGGTCGGCCCGCACCGCCTCCGGGGAGCGCCAGCGCGGCACCTCCCGCACGGAGAGGGCGCCGTCGGTACGGGTGGCGACCAGCACGCCCTCGGCGTCCTCGTACTCCTCGGCCACGGGCAGGTCCGGCGCGGCGGCGGTCAGTCCGAAGGCGTGCCGGGCGAGGGCGGCGAGCTGGGCGTGCGTCAGCCGGGTGCGGGTCTGCGCCATGGGTGCAGTCTGGCAAGCGGGCTCCCGGCGCCACAGCCGGGTCGGTGGGCCGGTCAGAGCGCGGGCCGCTCCAGGCCGCAGCGGCACGCGTAGAAGACCGAGCCGCTGAGCGGGTCGTCGATCCGGGTCCGGAAGCGGTGGACGTGAGCCCGCGGGCGCGACGGGGAGCTCGGCGTCGCCGGGCGGGTGACGGAGGTCGGCACGACACGGAGGGTGGGCCCGGTCGGCGGCGGGCCGGCCAACGGACGCCGTCGGGACGGCGAACTCGACGCCACGGTCGTCCCCCGGGTGGGGGACGGGGGCACCCGGACGGTCACATCCCCGGCCGGACGACTCCGCAGCGGCAGCGGTAGAGCGAGGCCCCGCTGAACGGGTCGTCGCCCAGCCTCCGCCACCGGTGCAGGTGCAGGTGCTCCGGGAACGACGACCGCACGGCACGGAGGATCGGGGTCACGTGCCCAGTGTGCGGCCCCGTCCGCAGGAATGGCCATGATGGCGGGCCCCGGGCCCGCCATCATGGCCATATCGGCGGACGGATCAGCGGGTGGCGGCGAGCACCTGCTCGGCCTGGCGCCCGGTGAGCCGCTGGTGGCTCTCCCGCTGCTCGGCGAAGTCCGACTGCAGGGCGTCGGCGAGGACGATCGCCGGGTCGACGGTCTCGGTCTCGGTCGCTGTGGTCTGCGTCATGACCAGCACGCTAGGGCCGGCGGGCGCGACGCGGGGCCGGACACGACCGGGGCGAGGTGACGCCTTCGTGACGTTCCGTCCCACCCGGCGCTCAGGCGGGGCTGGCCACCGGGCGGCCCAGTGCGGCCTCCAGCCAGGCGTCGGTCCGCCGGGCCCAGGTGCGCTCGGCCGCCCACGCCACCCGGGCCGCCGCCCAGCCGGCCGGCTCCTCCCCGGCGGCGACCATCGCCGCGGCCACCTCCGCCGCCGACGTGGCCACCGCGACGTGCGGGGGCGCGTCGCTGGAGAGCTCCAGGTGACCGGCGGTCGCGACCACCGGCACCCCGCGCGCGCAGTAGTCGTAGCTCTTCATCGACGACTGGCCCAGCGCCACGCTGGGGAGGTCGGGCACCAGGGCGACCGCCGCGGCGTCGAGCACGCCGGCCAGCCGCTCGCGGGGCAGCAGGCCGTGGTGGCGGAACCGGCCGGGGAACTCCCGGGTCAGCGCGAGGAAGCGGTCCCGGGCCGGTCGGGCGCGCAGTGAGAACACCAGCTGTCCGTACACGTCCAGCGTCCAGTCCGGCAGCGCGGTGAGCACCGCCCGCACCAGGTCGACGTCGAACCGCTCGGCGATGCTGCCGACGTACACCGCTGACCGGGGCACCCGGCCCACCGTGCGCGGCGCGGACAGCAACGCCTCGTCGGTGCCGTTGGGCACGACCACCGGCGTCCGCCCGGGGAACAGCCCGGCCAGCACCTGGTTGACCACGACCACCTCGTCGGCCTCGTCGGCGACCCGGCGCAGCTGGTCGGGCAGGCCGCGGGCGTGCGGGAGCAGCCGGGCCCAGTCGTCGGTGCAGTCGAACACCACCCGGCCCGGCAGGCCGCGCGCCGCCCGCCAGTCCCAGGGCAGCTGGAGCACGGTCAGCTCCGGGTCCCAGCCCGAGCGGCGCAGGAAGCCCCGCAGCAGCGCGGCGTCGCCGACCTCGGCGGCCCGGCTGCGGGAGCCGGGCAGCACCGTGGAGCGCTCGGTCACCTCGACGCCGGGAGCGGCCGGGAGGAAGCGCCCCCGCAGCAGGTGCCGGGCCCAGCCACCGGCGTCGGAGCGGACCCGGCGCCAGTCGGCCGGTGGCTGCACGAAGCGCACGGCGCTGCCGCGGTGCACCAGCTCGGCGGCGATCATCTGCTCGCGGCGGATCGCCGGGTGCCACGGGTCCTTGGCGACGAAGCCGACGGTTCCGGGGGTGGGGTGCCCGGTCAAGGCCGGTTTGCTGTCGTCCGCACGCCGCCGACCCTACGAGCACCCCTGTCGCGCCGCTCTGCAGACTGTCCCGGTGCGCCTCCCCCCGGCCGTGGTCGACCGCCTGCCGTTGCCGGCCAAGCGGGGGGTGCTGTTCCGGCGGGCGCACGGACGGTGGCCGCCCCGGGTGCCGCGGACCTTCACCGAGAAGGTCAACTGGCGGGTGGTGCACGACCGGCGCCCGCTGATCGGGCAGCTGGGCGACAAGCTCGCGATGAAGGCCCACGCCGCCGACGTGCTGCCCGCGCTGCGCATCCCGCGGGTGCTGTGGACCGGCACCGACGTCGCCGGCCTGGCCGCGGCCGACCTGCCCGCCCGCTGGGTGCTCAAGCCCAACCACGGCACCATGCGCGTGCACCTGGGCGGTGGGCGGCCCGACGTCGAGCAGCTGCGCCGGGTCACCGCCGGCTGGCTGGACGAGCCGCTGTACCGGACCCGCGGCGAGTGGGTCTACTCGCAGGCCCGGCGGCTGCTGCTGGTCGAGGAGTTCCTCGGGGCGGGCGAGCCACCGGCCGACGTCAAGCTGCTGGTGTTCGGCGGCCGGGTGCGCCTGGTGCAGGTCGACACCGGACGCTTCGGTGACCATCGGCGGCGGCTCTACACCCCTGACTGGACGCCGGTCGACGTCGCCGAGGACGTCGCACCCGGCCCGGTCACCGCGCCGCCGGCGACCCTGGACGAGCTGACCGAGGTCGCCGAGGCGCTGGGTGCGGCCTTCGACTTCATCCGGGTCGACCTCTACGACGTCGACGGCGAGGTGTGGTTCGGCGAGCTCACGCCCTACCCCAGCGGCGGGCTGGACCGCTTCGACCCGGCGCTGGACCAGGTGCTGGGGGAGTGGTGGCAGCTGCCGGGCCGGTCAGCGGTGCGGGCGCGCCAGTAGCTCGTCGGCGGAGCGGGTGTTGACCACCCGGTCGGCGGTCACCCCGCACTCGACCGCGCGGGTGCAGCCGAAGTCCTGCCAGTCCAGCTGACCGGGGGCGTGCGCGTCGGTGTCGATGGCGAACTCGCACCCCAGCTCGACGGCGAGGGTCAGCAGCCGGCGGGGCGGGTCGAGCCGTTCGGGCCGCGAGTTGATCTCCACCGCCGTCCCGGCCTCGGCGCAGGCCCGGAACACCGCCTCGGCGTCGAAGTCGCTCTCGGGGCGCGGCTTCTGGGTGCCGTTGCGCTGCCGCCGGCCGATCACCAGCCGGCCGGTGCAGTGCCCCAGCACGTCGGTGTGCGGGTTCGCCACCGCCGCGAGCATCCGCTCGGTCATCTGCTCCCGCGGCGCCCGCAGCTCGGAGTGCACGCTGGCGACGACGACGTCCAGCCGCCCCAGCAGCTCGTCGGTCTGGTCGAGCGACCCGTCGGCGAGGATGTCGCACTCGATCCCGGTGAGGACGCGGAAGGGCGCCAGCTCCTCGTTCAGCGCCGCCACCACGTCCAGCTGCTGCTCCAGCCGCTCGGGGCTGAGCCCGTTGGCGACGGTCAGCCGGGGGGAGTGGTCGGTCAGCGCCAGGTACTCGTGGCCCAGCGCGATCGCCGTCTCGGCCATCTCCCGGATCGGGCTGCCGCCGTCGGACCAGTCCGAGTGCGCGTGCAGGTCGCCCTTCAGTGCGGCCCGCAGCGCGGCGGCGTCGTCGGCCAGGGGCGCCAGCTCGGCGTGCGCGTCCTCGAGCCGCTGCAGGTAGGCCGGCACCCCACCGTGGTGCGCCTCGGTGACGACGGCGGCGGTCTTCTCCCCGACGCCCTTGAGATCGGTGAGCGTGCGGGTGCGGACGCGGCGGTCGAGCTCGGCGTCGTCGAGGCCGGCGACGACGGTCGCCGCGGTGCGGAACGCCTGCACCCGGTAGGACGGCTCGCGGGCGCGCTCCAGGAGGAAGGCGATCCTCCGGAGCGCGCCCGCGGGGGTGAGCTGGTCGGTCAGCGCTTCGTCTTCTTCGACTGCTTGGCCGCGCGCTTCTGCGCCTTGGCGGCCCGCTTCGAGGCCCGCTCGTAGCTGGCCTCGGCGCCGTGCACCGCCTTCTCCGCGCTGCGCCGGGCCCACCAGCCCACCGAGGGCCGGCCCTCGGTGTCCACGGCGGCGATGAGCAGCCCGCCGAGCAGGCCGGCGTTCTTCAGGAAGTTCGACAGCTGCCCGAAACGCTCCTCCGGGTCCTCGTGCTCCCAGAAGCGGTGGCCGGCCAGGGTGGTGAACACCGTCGAGCCGGCCAGGGTCAGGGCGGAGACCCGCGGCAGGCGGCCGAGGGCGAAGAGGCTGCCGGCGCCCACGTGCACCCCGGCGTTGATCTTCACCCACTGCTCGACGTCCCGGGGGACCTCGATCGGGAGCTGCTTGTCGGCGACCTCGGTGAGCTGCTCGACGACCGGGGTGGCCCCGGGCACCCGGGTCGACGGGTTCCGGAGGGTGTCGATCCCCCCGTAGATGAACGACGACGCGAGCAGCGGGCGGGCTATCCGGCGGACCAACATCTGCGACCTCTTCCCATCGGTGACGTGGCAGGTGCAGTGCCCTGACCGGGGCGCGGACAACCACGCCGGTCAGGGCGCCGACCTCTACCTCGGACCGTAGTGAGGTGCGCGGCGCTCCGCTGGGCGAACCCGGAGCTGCTCAGCTGGCCGTGGTGCTGGGCCGCTCCGCGGCCGTGGTCCCGGGCCGCTCCGCGGCCGCGGAGCTGGGCCGCTCCGCGGCGAGGATGTCGGTGACGTACAGCGGCCGGTCCAGCGGCAGCACGTCGTCCCGGTCCAGGTCGCGTCCGTTGGCGACCGTGATGGTGCGCCCGAGCACGCAGCCCACCACGACAGACACCGACAGCCAGGTCACGCCGATCACCGCGAGGATCATGCGTCTGTTTGTAGTGGAGGACCCTGCCCGCTCGCGGCGCGCAATGCGGGCACAGGTTGCCAAGGCCGCGGGCGCCCGTTGGCGACTTGTCGACTCGGCAGGTCGTCCTGGTGGCGCAAGTGGTGGTGTGCGCGGTCGTGCGGTCAGCCGGCGGCGGCGTCCCGGTCCGCAGCGGGGCGCGCAGCGGGCAGCACCTTGGCCGGCGACACCATGGCGGTGGCCCCGGCGGGCACGTTCTTGAGCACCAGGGCGTGCGCTCCGATGGTGGCGCCGTCGCCGATGCTGATCGCCCCGGCGATCGTGGCGCCCGGTCCGACGTCCACCCGGTCGCCGAGGGTCGGCTGGTCGTACGTGGAGCCGCCCTGCTGCCCGAGGGTGACGTGCTGGCGGATCACGCAGTCGTCGCCGATCGTCGCGTGCTCGCCCAGGACGAGGCCCGCGTGGTGCGGGAGCAGCAGCCGCCTGCCGACGACCGTCGACGGGAAGAGCTCGATGCCGTAGACGTTGCGGATCAGCAGAATGTTGACCGCGTGCAGCACGGTGCGGAGGACCTTCCCGACCGGGCCCGGTCGGCCTGCGACGGCGATCTGCAGCCGGTGCACGACCAGGGCGTGCAGGCCCGGTGCGGTCGACCGGCGGTTGTGGGTCTCCCAGTCCTCGCGGATCAGCTCGCGGACGGACGGCGTGGGCTGTTCGGTCACGGTCGATCCCCTTCTGGGCGGCGGGTGGTCATGCGCTGGAGCCGGCGTCGACGGTGATCGTGCTGCCGGTGATCCCGGCGGAGTCGGGGCCCAGCAGGTGGGCGACCGCGGCGGCCACCTCCTCGGGCGTCGCGAAGCGTCCCAGTGGGCTGCGTCGCTTGATCCGGTCCAGGTTCCCCGACTCGAGCACCTCGGTCATGGCGGTGTCGAGGAAACCGGGGGCGACCGCGTTCACGGTCACGCCGCGCGCTCCGAGGTCGCGCGCGAGGGAGCGGGTGAACCCCTCCATGCCGGCCTTCGCGGCGGCGTAGACCGACAGCCCGCGGAAGCCGGTGCGCGCCACGATGGAGGAGATGTTCACGATGCGACCGCGGCGGGCGGCGAGCATCGGGCGGCACAGGTACTTGGTGAGCAGGACGGGGGCGAGCAGGTCGAGCTCGACGACCGAGCGGATCTGGCTGTTGTGCATCGTCGGCAGCAGGCCGTCCAGCCCGCTGGCGGCGTTGTTCACCAGGCCGTACGGGCGCCCGTGCGCGTCGATGAGCTCCTTGGCCAGCGCCGGGATGGCGTCGAGGTCGGCCAGGTCGGCGCGGTGGTGCGCGTAGCCCTCGCCGATGGTGGCCGGGTCGACGTCCCGGCGGGAGAGCCCCACCACGCGGTAGCCGTCGGCCACCAGCCGCCGGGCGGTGGTGGCGCCCAGTCCGCTGCTGGTGCCGGTGACCAGGACGAGGTCCGGCTGTGCGGGGGTGGTCATCGGCGTCCGGCCTTTCCGGTGGGGGTGGTGACCATCTCGGCCACCACCTTGATGGACGCGGGTACGTGGGCGGAGGAGAGCCGGCCGGCCACCTCGGCGCGCAGCAGGGCGGGCAGCGCCTTGGGGTCGGCCGACGGCCCGGGGACGACGTCGGCCACCAGGATCGTGCCGCTGAAGGGGTTGGGCCGGGACCGGACGACGGCGTCGGTCACGTCCGGGTGGCCCCGCAGCACCGCCTCGACCGTCTCCGGGGAGACCATCACCCCGCCGACGTTCACCAGGCCCGAGGCCCGGCCGAGGAAGCGGACCCGGCCCTCGGTCACCTCGACGAGGTCGCCGGTGCTGACGAACCCGTCGGGGCCGGCGCCGGAGACGTCGGGGGCGTGCACGTGGAGCACGCCGTCCCGGACGTCGAGCCGCACGCCCTTGGGTGGGGCGGTCAGGTAGTCGACCGGGAAGCCCTCGCGGCCGTCGTTGACCGCGAAGGCGGCACCGGTCTCGGTCGAGGCGAAGATGTGCGTGATGCGGGCGGCCGGGTAGGTGCGCGCCAGCGCGTCGAGGACCCGCTGGTCGGCGATCTCGCCGCCCAGGGTGATCTGGGTGAGCGGCAACGCCGCGCGGTCGGGGCTCTGCAGCACCTGGCGCCACACCGTGGGGGTGGCGGAGAGGGCCTCGACGGAGTGCTCGGCCAGCCAGCGGAGGCGCTCGGGCAGGGTGGCGTGCGCGGTGGCGTCCAGCAGGTGGTCGCCGCCGGCGAGCGACTGGAGCACGACCTGCAGCCCGGCCATCCGGGTGGGCTCGTAGAGCAGCCCCCAGCGACGGGGGCGGTGGGGCGCGTCGGGGTCGGGCCGGCGGACGGTCCGGGTGAGGGACGCCATCGTGTGCTCGACCGGCTTGGGGGTGCCCGTGGTGCCGGAGGTGAACAGCCGCCAGCGGGTGACCGCCGGTGCCGTGCCGTCCGCGGGGCCGGCGGGGTCGGGGTCGGGGGTGTCGCAGGCGGTGTCGTCGAGGTGGACCGCGTCGGCCGGGACGTCGTCCGGTTCCAGCGTGCCGACCAGGTCGACCCGCGCGGCCCAGCCCTCGAGGGCGCACAGCGCGGCCGCGACCGTGCGCGCCCGGCGGGCGCGGAGCACCACGACGGCGCCGGCCGGGACCCGACGGCGCAGGCCGAAGCCGTCGGCGGTGAGCAGCGCGTCCGGCACGGTGCCCTGGGGGTCCTCCACCGCGATCGCGGTCGGACTGCTCACTGTGCGTGCTGGGGAGCGTGCTTGGTGTAGATGGCCACGAAGTCACCGAGGGTGCTGGGGTAGACCGGCTCGTCCATCTCGGTGAACGGGTCGTAGCCGAGGTTCTCCTCCAGCCGGGTGACCAGGACGGCGAAGCCCAGGCTGTCCAGGCCGCTCTCCAGCAGGACGAGGTCGTCGGTGAAGGTCGGGACCTCCTTCTCCTCTTCCTGGAGGAGGTCGGTGATCTCGGAGATGACGGTCTGCCGCAGGTTCGCTGGGTCGGTCACGAGTTCCTCCTTGCTCACGAGGTGGACGTGCAGGCGGCGCCGTGCCGCAGGAGGGGGGTACCCCTCGGCTGCTCGCTCACCCTGAGCGACCTTACCGAGAACCTCAAGTTGGATGAGGGTTGCGTGCTGCCACCCGTCGGTGACCCCGGACAGTGGTCAGCGGGCGCAGTAGACGGTCAGCCGCTGACGCTTCGTGAAACGGAACTCGGTGGCCCGCTCGCCGCGCTCGCCGTCGTAGGCGATCTGCTGCGGGCCGGACAGTGACCGCACCCGCAGCTCGGGCACCTGGCACTCCGCGTAGGAGCGGCTGTGCTCGCCGATCCCCAGCAGGGTGGCCAGCACCGCCCGGGTGCGGCCGAAGCGGAGGTCGGCGCGCAGGTACTGCACGTCCAGCAGCCCGTCCTCCAGGCGCGGTCGCCAGGCGGGGGAGAGTCCGCGCGGCACGTAGGCGCCGTTGCCGACGAACAGGATCCAGGCCGACACGCGCCGTCCGCCGAGCTCGAGCTCCACGGGGCTGCCGTGCCGGAGCACCTGGGCCGCGGCGACGGTCAGCGCGAGCCACCGGCCCAGCCGGCCGGCCAGCCGGTCGCGTCGGCGGACCAGCTCCGGGTAGCTGCCGATGCTCGCGGTGTTCAGGAACGGCACGCCGTTGACCTCGGCGACGTCGACCTCCACCGCGGCCCCGCGCTCCACCGCGTCGGCCGCCTCCGGCGCGGTCGCCACGCCCAGGTCGCGGGCGAAGTGGTTGAGCGTGCCGGCCGGCACCACCGCCAGCGGCAGTCCGTGCTCCAGGGCGACCGCGGCGGCCGCGGCGACGCTGCCGTCGCCGCCGGCCACGCCCAGCGCCCGGGCCCGCCCGGAGCGGGCGGCCGCACCGAGCAGCTCGGTGACCCCGGCGTCCCCGGCGTCCCCGGTCAGCTCCAGCACCTCCGCCGCCGGCAGCAGCGTCGCGATGTGGGTGGCCGGGCTGTAGTCCTCCCGGCCCGACCGGGGGTTCACCGCGATCACCAGGCCGGCGCCCTCCGGCAGCGCCGGGGCGCCGACTGCCGGCCGCACCCGGGCGGGGCGGGTGGGCCGCACCCGCCACCAGTGCTGCGAGGCGAGCGCCAGGGTCGAGCCGACGGCGAACCCGGCGACGACGTCGCCCGGGTAGTGCACCCCGACGTGCACCCGGGAGTACCCGACGCCCAGCGCCACCGGGCCGAGCAGCGCGCCGAGCGCGGGGCTCTCCAGCGCCGCCCCGGTGGTGAACGCCGCCGCCGAGGCGGCGTGCCCGCTGGGGAACGAGGGCGTGTGCGGCGCCCGGGGGAGTGCGCGGGAGGTGGCGACGGCGGCCAGGTCGGGCCGGACCCGGCCGAACAGCCGCTTGAGGAGCAGGTTCACCAGGGCGCTCGTGACCAGCTGTGACCCCACGCCCCGGACGGCGGCCCGCCGGAGCCGCCCGGGGCGCAGACCGAGCAGGACGGCAAGGCCGAGCCACAGCGCGCCCCGGTCGGCGGTCGTGGACAGCCGGCGCAACCACCGGTCGGCCCGCGTGGTGGGCAGCCGGCCGATCCGGGCGTGCAGATCGGCGTCCCAGCTCAAGGGTGAGGGCACGGGTGCAGACGCTAGGCGCGCTGGCGGGCCCGGTAGGCGGCGACGGTGGAGCGGCTGGCGCAGGTGTTGGAGCAGTACCGGCGGCTGGCGTTGCGCGAGGTGTCGACGTAGACGTCGGCGCACCCCTCCGCCGAGCACACCCCCAGCCGACGCCAGCCGTGCTGCACCACGACCTGGGACAGGCCCATCGCGACGGTCGTGGTCAGCTGCTCGACCGCGTCGGCGTCGGGCCGGGCGTAGTGCAGGTGCAGCTCGCCGTCGTGGTCGGTGGCGTAGGGCCGCGGCGAGGCGAGGGCAAGCAGGGCGTTGAGCCGCTGCTTGACCGCCTGCTCGCCGTCGGCCAGCGCCACCTCGCGCACCAGGGCGGACGTGCGGGCCACCTCCGCGGCCTCGTCGGGGGTCAGGTCGAGCAGGGTGCCGTCGGTGAACCACTCGTCGTGGGCGCTCAGGAACGCCTGCACACCGGCCGGGTCCTCGACCGCTGCGTTGGCCAGGTCGATGGCCAGTTCGACAGCCGTTGACCCGTAGGTGTCGTAGTTCATTTGACTCCCTACCCCGTCGGTCCGTAACCTCCGGAATCCGTAGGGGCTCAACGTGTGTTTGCCGCCTACGGATTCCCTGCCTCGCACGACCCCGAAGTGAGCAGAGCCATGCGTTCGTACCTCGCTGTGTGGCGGCTCCCGTCCGCCCCCGTGCTGTTGCTGGCCGGCTTCGCCGGCCGGCTGCCGTCGTCCATGATCCCCCTCGCGCTGCTGCTCATGGTGCAGCGGCAGACCGGCTCCTACGCGGTCGCCGGTGGGGTGTCGGCGATGTTCGGGATCGCGACGGCCGTGATGGCCCCGGTGCTCGGCCGGCTGGCCGACCGTCGCAGCCCGCGGCGGGTGCTGCTCGTGCAGGCCGTCGTCCACCCCGTGCTGCTCGGGGCGGGGGCCCTCGTGGTGCTCGGCGGGGCCCCGGTGTGGGCGATGCTGCTGGCCGCCGCCGGGATCGGCGCCAGCACGCCGCTGGTGTCGGGCACGGTCCGCGCGCTGTGGTCGCGGGTCGACCCGCGGGTGCGTCCGACCGCCTACGCGCTGGACGCCACCGCGACCGAGCTGGTGTTCGTCGCCGGCCCCACGCTCGTCGCCGCGCTCACCTTCCTCGCCCGCCCGTCGGTCGCCCTCGCCGTGGCCGGCGTGCTCGGGGTGGTCGGGGCGCTGGGCATCGCGACCAGTCGGGCGATGCGCGCCTGGCGGCCGGTGGCCGCCGACGGGCCGCGCCGGCTGTTCGCCACCGTCACCACCCCGGGCATGCCGCGGGTGCTGCTCAGCGGCACGGCGCTGATGGTCGGCATCGGCGCCCTCGAGGTCGCGGTTCCGGCGTTCGCCTCGGCCGCCGGCAGCCCGGGGATGTCCGGGGTGCTGCTCGCGGTGTGGGCCCTCGGCTCGTCGCTGGGTGGCCTCTGGTTCGGCGCCCGGGTGCTGAGCGTCTCGCTGCCCCGCCAGTACCGCTGGGGGATGCTCGGCGTCACCCTCGGACTGGCGCCGCTGGCCGCCGTGTCGAGCCCGTGGCTGCTCGGCGTGCTGCTCTTCCTGGGCGGGACGGCGATCGCCCCCACGTTGACCGTGCAGAGCTCGCTGGTCGGGGCGATCGCCCCGGCGTCGGCGACCACCGAGGCCTTCACCTGGCTCTCCACCGTCTCCTTCGGCGCCTCGGCGATCGGGGCGGCCGCCGGCGGTGCGCTGATCGAGACCTCGGCCGGGGTGTCCGGCGCGCTGGTCCTCGCCACCGCGGCGGCGGGGGTGGCGGTGGCGGTCACGCTGCTGCCGGGGCGTCGTCCGTCGGTGCCCACGGCGCCGCGGCGGGACGTCGTCCCCGCCTGAGGGGCACCTCCTGGACGGTCGTGCTCTGCCCACCCCGGGTGGGCAGAGCACGAAGGCGGCTCTCCGGAGTCGTCCTGCGGAGAGTCGTGGTCTGCCCGCGGGTGGTGGGCAGGCCACGAAGGCGCCCTCCCCGGTGCTCCTCCGTGGCGGGGGGGGGGGGGGGGGGGGGGGGGGGGGGGGGGGGGGGGGGGGGGGGGGGGGGGGGGGGGGGGGGGGGGGGGGGGGGGGGGGGGGGGGGGGGGGGGGGGGGGGGGGGGGGGGGGGGGGGGG